>SKTN01000400.1 GCA_007117945.1 Nitriliruptoraceae bacterium
ACGAGTACCTGGCGCAGGCGTATCACCCGCAGGCTTCCGGGACGACGGGCTTTCGTCGGCGCGGTCACCGGATCGGCGTTGTTCGCGGCGCTCCTGCTGTGCATGCTCGCGTTCAGCATCCCCTCCAGCCAGGGGATAGCGGCGACCGATGCACTGGCGAACTGTGCAGGCGCCATCGCCAGCACGGTCCTCGAAGGTGGGGACAGCGAGGCCACCGAGGGTGAGCTCGGTGACCCACAGCGGACCGAGCGATTACTCGGAGCGTGTGCCGAGTGGGTCGATGAGCGCTCAGCCTTCCACCGCTCGTCCTGGTGGGATCGGGGGTTGCTCTTCAGCCTGGCGATCGGCTTCCTCGGCATCGCATTGGGAGCGTTGCTCACCCTGTTGGCTCCGCCGTCGGGACCGGGTACCGACCGCTGACACCCCCCGGGCGGGCACGGTTCGGCGGGATCCATCGCACCCTGCTGGGTGTGCGCGACCCTGGCCGGGTAGCGTCGGGAACCTGCACCGTTCCGAGCTGCAACGAGGACCTACGTGTCTGGCATCGTGATCGTCGGGACCGGGGGGATGGGCCGGGAGGCCGCCGCCTGGATCGCCGATGCCGGACGCGGGGACTCGGTGCTCGGTTTCCTCGACGACGACCCCGGCACCCACGGCACCGAGGTGGCGGGTCTGCCGGTGCTGGGCGGACGGGAGTGGCTGGCTGCGGACGCGCAGGGCGACGTCGAGGTGGTGGTCGCCCTGGGCGGCCCCGCTGCCCGGGCCGGGTTCGTCGGCCACCTCGATGCCCTCGACCGGCGGCTGGCGACGGTGGTCCACCCCTCGGCCAGCATCGGTCCGCGGTGCGAGGTCGGCCAGGGCGCGATCATCTGTCCCGGGGCGGTGCTGACCTGCGATGTGACCCTCGGTCGGGCGGTGATCGTGAACTACGGGGCGATGATGGGCCACGACGGGGTGCTCGGTGATGCGGTGTTCGTCGCCCCCGGGGCGCACCTGGCGGGCAACGTCACCGTGCGGACCCAGGCGGACGTCGGCATCGGCGCCTCGGTGATCCAGGGCGTGACCGTCGGCGAGCGTGCGGTGGTGGGTGCAGGCGCCGTGGTGATCCGCGACGTGGCGCCGGACTCGACCGTGGTCGGGGTGCCGGCGCGGCCGATCCGGGGGGGAGCGTCGTGAGCCGAGGCTCGGTCCCCCGCACCCCGGCACAGCTGGCCCGCACCGACCGGGCCAAGCGCGTCGTCGACGTGGTGCTGACCACCATCGGGGCGCTCATCCTTGCACCGCTGTTCGCGGTGCTGGCCTGGCGGGTGCGGCGTGAGTTCGGCACACCCGTGCTGTTCCGCCAGCCCCGGCCCGGTCTGCACGGCGAGGTGTTCGAGCTGCGCAAGTTCCGGACCATGACCGCCGAGCGTGGCGCCGACGGCGCCCTGCTGCCCGACGAACAGCGCCTCACCCCCTTCGGGAGGTGGCTGCGCTCCACCTCGCTGGACGAGCTGCCCGAGATGTGGAACGTGCTGCGCGGGGACATGTCGCTGGTGGGGCCCCGGCCGCTGCTGGTGGAGTACCTCGACCACTACACCCCCGAGCAGGCCCGCCGTCACGACGTGCGACCCGGCATCACGGGCTGGGCCCAGATCAACGGCCGCAACGACATGTCCTGGCCCGACAAGCTGGCCCAGGATGTCTGGTACGTCGACCACCGCAGCCTCGGGCTGGACGTCCGGATCCTGCTCAGGACCCTGTGGGTCATGGTGCGGCGCGAGGGCGTGTCCCTCGACGGGCACGCGACCACGGTGCGCTTCGACGAGGCGGGCGCGCGCGATGATGACCCCGACCGGGCGGGTGGCTGAGTGGCTGCGCGGATCCTGGTCCTGTGCCGTGCCAACGTCGCCCGCAGCCCCCTGCTGGCGGCGAGGTTGCGCCTCGAGGTCGACGCCCGGGGGCTGGACGGCGCCGTGGAGGTCTCCTCAGCGGGGGTGGAGGCGCCGTGGGGGCAGCCGGCGGCCACGGGCTCACGGGTCGTCGCCGAGCGGTGGGGCGTGGACCTCGACGGCCACCACTCACGGCCATGGCTGCACGTGGAGCCGGGTGCCCACGACCTGGTGCTGACCATGGAGCGCACGCACTCCCGGGGTGTGGTGCGCACCGTGCCGGACCTGGCCGGGCGGGTGTTCACCGCCCCGGAGCTCGTGCACATCCTGGCCGACCCGCACGTGGTCGAACGGCTCCCCGACGGGCCCGCCGGCCACGGTGTCGGGCTGCCCGAACAGGTCCGCAGCGCGGTCGCCCTCGCCGATGGGTACCGGCCCGGGCGGTGGCAGCACCGACGCGGCGCGCTGGAGGTCGCCGACCCCGTGCGGCAGGGTCAGGAGGTCTACGACCGGCTCGGGGAGCGGTTCGTCGAGCTGGCCGCGGGGATCGCGGCGGGGTTGTTCGGGACACGGTTCGAGGAACCTGACGCTGACCCGGGCGTCACCCGCTCCTGAGCGCAGCGGCGCAGCGGACAGTGGTGGCAGCGGTCCGGACCAGCCACCGCGCGCGCCCCGACGCCGGCGGACCCCGCTGGCGGGCCCGCCTGCTCCTGCGCGTGCGAGGAGCCCTTTGACCACCCTCCGGGACGCGCGCATACTCCTGGTGAGGATCGATCCGCTGCGGTGGTGGGGCTGGTCGGTCGGAGCGGCTGTGGCGCCCTCGCGGACGATCGGGTGTGACGTGGCGATCTTCAGAGCATCGGCCCCTGCTGCACAGCCGCAACCCGCGGCGACGAACCCGATGGTCGTGCAGGCGTCGGCCTCGACCCAGCCGGCGCGCCCGACGTGGCAGTGGGTGGTTGCCGGCTACGTGCTCGTCGGCGGTGGGGCCTGGTTCGCCAAGTGGGTCAACGAGGTCGGGGACCCCGCCGCACCGCAGGTCCCCGAGGGCCTGACGGTGCTGGTCCTGGTCCTGCTGCTCGCCCAGGTCATCGAGCGGCTCCTCGAACCCGCGGTGCGGTGGATCGTGCCGTCAGCGCCGGAGCAGGAGCGCAACCAGGCAGCCGTCGACGCCATGAACGCGCCCACCAACGCGGCCACTCGGCAGGCTGCCGCCGAGGCGCAGCGGGCCCTCGACACGCAGCGTTCGAACGTGGCGGTGGCGGTCTGGGCGGTCGCGACCGTGCTGGGGATGCTGCTCGTGGCGGTGACCGGTGCGTACATGCTCCGGGCGCTGGGGGTCGAGGGCGTGGCCGACAAGCCATGGTTGGACGTGTGGGTGACGGGCCTGGCGATCGGTGCGGGGACGAAGCCCATCCACGACCTCATCAGCAGGATCGACGACGCCAAGAAGGCCGTCAAGGACCCGGACGAGGTCAGCTAGGCGCCCAGCGGCGACAGGTCGCGTGCTCAGCAGGCCCGCTGGAAGGTGGCGCCGGCGATCACCCCGGCAGCCTCGCGCACCAGCAACCTCGGTGAGGTCGCCCGACCCCCGTCCCGCACGGCGCCGACCACCGTGACGCTGTCGCCC
>SKTN01000064.1 GCA_007117945.1 Nitriliruptoraceae bacterium
ACGCCTCGAGGTCCCCTGCCGCGTCCGACAGCTGACGTGCCGCGATGCGCTCCTCCTCGGGCAGGTCGCACTCCCCCTCGGTTCCGTCGCCCATCGGGTAGCCGACGTGGAGCAGGTGGACGTCGAGGTCGAGGTGGCGGGCCCAGGCCGTGGCCACGGGCAGGATGGCCGCGCGACCGTGTCGCACCGCACGTCTATGGTCGCCTGATGGACCTCCTTCTCGGACTGATCTTCTGGGGTGGGCTGCTGGTGCTCACCCTGATCTGGCTGGCCCGCACCGGCCTCGGCGGCAGCCACCACACCACCACCCCCCGCCAGCCCGGCGCTCACGGCAGCCCACCGGCAGCCACGACCCCGCACCGGTCCTTCGACGCCGCACACCCGCCGCCGCAGCAGCACCGGCCCGCCCGGGCGGTCGAGGAGCAGCGGTTCCGTGAGGACGAGGCCCTGGCCGACGGGCTGGTGATCGGCCACTTCCTCACCCGCGACCACTACCAGCGTCGGGTCGACGATCTCGAGGACCACCTCGACGAGGTCGACCGCCAGCGTGACCGGTGGGCCGAGGCAGCCGCAACAGGTGATGACCTCCACGACGATCTCGACGACGCCGAGTTCGACGCGATGGGCGGCTTCGGCGTCGAACCCTGGGCCGACGACCTCTTCGACCTCGACGACGAGGACTGAGATGCCCGTCGACAGCGACCGAGCCCGGCACGGTTGCTGACCGGGAGGAAGCGGCGGGCTGGGCGGCGTCCGGTCAGCTGGGGTGGCCGCGGGGCAGCCAGGGTGGCGCCCCGCCGGGGCCGAGCTGGTCGGGCGCGTCGATCCAGCCGATCGGCAGGGTGCCGGTGGGGCCAGGTCCGTCGAACAGGGCGTCGACCACCCCGTCACCCTCGCTGCCCGGCAGCCAGGCAGCGACCACCGCGTCGGCCATCTCGGCCGCGTCACCGAGCAGCAGCGGCCGCCCGGAGAGCACCACCACGACCAGCTCCTCCACCACCCCGCGCACCTGGGCGATCAGCGCCAGGTCCGCCGCGTCCAGTGCGGGCTCGGGGTCGTCGCCCTCTCCCTCGGCGTAGGGCGCCTCACCCACCACCACGATGCCCAACTCGGCCACACCGTCCACCTGGCCGTCCTCGGCGTGCACCACCTCGGTGCCCGGTGCGACGGCCTGCTGGACACCCTCCAGGATCGTGGTGCCCGGGGTGATGTCACCGGTGGCGCCCTGCCACTCGATCGTCCAGCCGCCCGCCTGCATCCCGACGTCGTCGGCCCCCGGACCGGCGACCACCACCCGGCCGGCATCGGCGGCCAGCGGGAACCGCTCCCCGCCCACCAGGGTGGTCACCGACGCCCGCGCAGCCTCGCGCGCCAGCGCACGGTGCTGCTCGGAGCCGACCTGCTCGAGCAGATCCCGGTGCGCGAAGGGCTGCTCGAACAGCCCGATCTCGAACTTCACCCTCAGGATGCGCTCTACGGCCTCATCGATGCGCGGCTCGCTGACCGCACCCTCGGTGACCGCGGCCTGGAGCGTGGCGATAAAGCGTGCAGCGTCGTAGGGGACCATGTGCATGTCCACACCGGCGTTGACGGCGGTGACCACGGCCGTGGAGTAGTCGTCGTCGATCTGGTCGACCGCGCCCCAGTCGGACAGCAGCAGCCCGTCGAAACCGAGTTCGTCACGCAGCATGCCGGTCATCACGTCCTGGCGGCCGTGGACCTTCTCGCCCTCCCAGCTGGAGTACGAGCCCATGATCGTGCGCGCACCCGCCTCGATCAGGTCCACGTACGGCGCCAGGTGCACCTCACGCAGCTCCTGCTCGCTGATCGAGGTGTCCCCCTGGTCGATCTGCCACCCATCGGGATGCTGCGAGCTCCCCCACTCGGTCGCGCCGTCGGCCACGAAGTGCTTCGGGGTGCCGATGACCGCCGGTGGTCCCTGCACCGACTGCAGCCCGTCGAGGAACGCGGTGGCCAGCTCGGTGACCACCTCGGGATCGTCGCTGTAGGCCTCGTAGGTACGACCCCACCGGATGTCCTGGGGCACGGCCAGCACCGGCGCGAAGTTCCAGTGGGCGCCGGTGGCCAACATCTCGATCGCGGTCGCCTCCCCGATGTCACGCACCAGCTGCGCAGCACCAGCAGCCCCCAGGCCGATGTTGTGCGGGAAGATCGTGGCACCGACCACGTTGTTGTGCCCGTGCACGGCATCGACCCCGTACAGCAACGGGATCCCCAACTCCGTGTCCAGAGCCTGCTCCTGGAACCCGTCGATCATGTCGGCCCACGACGCCGGATCGTTCTGTCGCGGGCTGCCACCCCCACCCGAGAGCACCGAACCGAGCTCGTAGCCCTGCACATCCCCCGGACCGACGCTGTGCACCTCGATCTGGGTCATCTGTCCGAGCTTCTGCTCCAGGCTCATCCGGCCCAGCAGGTCCTCGATGCGCTCGTCCACCGCGAGGGTGTCGTCGAGGTAGGCGGGACCGTCCTGGTCGGGACCGGCCACCTCCTCCCCGGTCGGCCCCTCCGCCAGTTCCTCATCGACGTCCCTGTCGCTGCTGCAGGCGGCCAGGACCAACCCGGCGACCGCGCCGACCGCGACGGCACGCCGCAGGCGACCAGCGCGCCGTCGCTGACCGCCGAGCCTCGGGGTGTCACCCATGACCATGTTCGCCGCCTGTCCCTCGTCGTCCCTCACGCGTGCCGGATCGCGCCACGACGCTGCGCGAGCCCCAGGCGCCCCGGGTGGCGATACGTCGGGAGCCGTCCCAGGCCGAACCAGGCACGCTCGCCGGCGCGTGAGCAGCAGTCAAGCTGGTGACGCCACCACAGGGGCGGACGGCGAGGGATCGGAGCCCGGCGACCGGTGCTCCAGCAGCCGCCCTGCGCGCTCGGCCGCGGCAGCGGTGGCCGCCACCGAGCGTCACTCTGCACGCGACATAGGGGCTGCTGGCCGGTGGGCTGCTACCACTGCGCCCCACGACCCGCGGACGAGCAGCGTGGAAGGCGACCCCTCATGACGTCCTTCACCGAGCAGGACGTTGCGCCCGCGGACCTGCCACCGAACCGCGACCTGACCGGCTGGGTCTTCGAGCGGTGCCGGTTCCGCTACCTCGACCTCGCCGGCCTCCTGACCTCCGGGTGCCGGTTCGTCGCGTGCGATCTGACCGGCAGCGACCTCAGTGGTTCGCAGCACACCGGATCGGCCTTCACCAACTGCCGGTTCGAGGGCGCCCGCCTCTCCACAGCGACGTTCATCGGGTGCAAGCTGACCGGCAGCGAACTGACCGCCATCACCACCATGGGACTGACCATCCGCGAGGGCGACTGGTCCTACGTCAACCTGCGCGGCGTGGATCTCGGCGACATGGACCTCAGGGGGCTCCGACTCGCGCACGCCGATCTGGTCGACGCACGCCTGACGGGCACCGACCTGCACGGGGCCGACCTGACGTCCGCGAACCTCCAGGGGGCCGTCCTCGCCGGCGCCGA
>SKTN01000357.1 GCA_007117945.1 Nitriliruptoraceae bacterium
CGGCTCGGTGGTGGCCGTCGGCTCGGTGGTGGCCGTCGGCTCGCGGTGGCGGGCCCCGGCACGGGCGGCGGCCGCCTCCACCTCGGCGCGGGTGATGCTGCCCTGGGGCCCGGAGCCCGGAGCGAGCTCGGTGAGGTCGACGCCGAGGTCCTTGGCGAGCTTGCGCACGGGGGGCTTGGCCAGGGGCTTGGCCGTTCCACCGTCCGCATCCTTCGGCGGTTGCGTCCCCCGGCGCCGACGCCGCGCTGTGGACGCCGACTGCCCGTAGCCCACCAGGGGCTGGGGTTCCTCCTCGGCGTCCAGGGCGCTGACCGGGGTGGCTTCCGCAGGGGCACCGGACGCTGCGGCTGCGGCGTCTGACGACGCCGCGGACTCCCCAGCCGGTGACGCCGGGGCCGCCCCCACCTCGATGCGCACCAGCACCGTGCCCACGGCAACGGTGTCGCCCACCTCGCCGAGGCGCTCGACCACCCGGCCGGCGAAGGGCGAGGGCACGTCCACCGCGGCCTTGGCGGTCTCCACCTCGACGATCGGATCGTTGAGGCCGATCTCGTCGCCGACCTCGACGTGCCAGCGCACGAGCTCACCGTCCTCGAGGCCCTCCCCGAGGTCGGGGAGGGTGAACTCCCGGATCTCGCTCACGTGCCCTCCTGTGGGGTGCTGGGGCGCAGGTTGGGGTCAGTAGGCCAGGGCGCGTTCGACGAGGTCGAGGATCCGGTCCACGTCGGGCAGCCAGTAGCTCTCCAGCTTCGCCGGCGGGTAGGGGGTGTCGAACCCCGTCGCCCGCAGCACCGGGGCCTCGAGGTGGTAGAAGGCGGCCTCCTGGACGCGGGCGGCCACCTCGGCGCCCATCCCCAGGGTGCGGGCCGCCTCGTGGACGACCACGGCACGGCCCGTGCGCTGCACGGAGGCCACCACCGCGCCGGTGTCCATGGGCGACAGGGAGCGCAGGTCCACCACCTCCAGGGACCAGCCCTCCTCCTCGGCGGCCTCGGCCGCCTCCAGGGCGGTGCGCACCATCGGGCCGTAACAGACGACGGTCACGTCCTCGCCGGACCGGCGGACCACCGCCTCGGTGTGGGGTGGGGCGGTCGCGGGCAGTTCGATGTCGGCCTTCATCCAGTACCGTCGCTTCGGCTCCAGGACGATCACGGGGTCGTCGCTGGCGATCGCCTCGCGGGTCAGGGCGTAGCCGTCCTCGGGCGTGCCGGGCGTGATCACCGTCAGCCCTGCGGTGTGCACCCAGTAGCTCTCCGGTGACTCCGAGTGGTGCTCCACGGCACCGATCCCACCGCCGTAGGGGATGCGCACCGTCACGGGCAGCCGGAGCGTCCCGCGGGACCGGTTGCGCAGCTTCGCGAGGTGGCTGACGATCTGCTCGAAGGCGGGGTAGGAGAAGCCATCGAACTGCATCTCCGCCACGGGCCGGTAGCCGTACATCGCCAGCCCGATGGCGGTGCCGATGATGCCCGACTCCGCCAGGGGGGTGTCGAAGCAGCGCTGGTCCCCGAAGCGCGCCTGCAACCCGTCGGTGACCCGGAACACCCCGCCGAGCTTGCCCACGTCCTCACCGAAGACCAGCACACGGTCGTCCTCGGCCATCGCGTCGGTCAGCGCCCGGTTGATCGCCTGCGCGAGGGTGACGGTCATCGCTCACCCCCGGCGTCGCCCGTCCCAGGATCCGCGGCGCCGTCGGCCCCCGCCTCCTCGTCCCGGGTGGCCAGCTCCGCGCGCAGCTCCTCCCGTTGGGCCGCGAGGTCCGCACGGTCGGCGAGGTAGACGTGGTCGAACAGCTCCAGGGGGTCACCGTGGGGCGCGTCGTAGATCGCCTCACGGACCGCGCGGGCACGCTCGGCGGCCTCCTCCTCGAAGCGTGCCTCGGTGGCGTCGTCGAGGAGGTCGCGCTGGCGCAGGTGGTTGCGCATCCGCGCGATCGGGTCGGTGCGGGCGGCCTCCTCCAGCTCCTCCTTGCTGCGGTAGCGCGTGGGATCGTCGGAGGTGGTGTGGGCCTCCATGCGGTAGGTGAGCGCCTCGATCAGCGCCGGCCCCTTGCCGGCACGGGCACGCTCGACCGCGCGGCGCGTCACCGCGTAGGTGGCGAGGGGATCGTTGCCGTCACAGCGGAAGCCCGGCAGGCCGTAGCCCACGGCCTTGTGCGCCAGGGTCGGTGCCGCCGTCTGCCGGTCCAGGGGCACGGAGATCGCGTACCGGTTGTTCTGGACGAAGAACACCACGGGCGCCTGCATGACCCCGGCGAAGGTCATGGCCTCGTGGGGATCGCCCTCGGAGGTGCCACCGTCGCCGAAGTACACCATCGTGACCACGGGGTTGTCGTCGAAACGGGCCCCCATCGCGAAACCCGTGGCGTGCAACGCCTGGGTGCCGATGGGGATCGACAGCAGCGCGAAGCGGTGCTCGTAGGGGTCGTGGTTGGAGAGCCAGGTGCCGCGGAACAGGTGCAGCAGGTCGGCGGGGTCGACGTCGCGCACGATGGCCGAGCCGAGCTCCCGGTAGGAGGGGAAGACCCAGTCGGCCTCGTCGAGCGCCCAGGCGGAGGCGACCTGCGCGGCCTCCTGGCCGAGACAGGACGCGTACACGCCGAGCTGGCCCTGGCGCTGGAGGTTGATGGCTTCACGGTCCACACGCCGGGTGAGCACCATCGCACGGTGGATCGCCAGCAACGCCTCGTCGGACAGCTCCACGGGGTGCGCCTCGTCCTCGTGGAGGGTGCCGTCGGACGCCAGCAGCCGGACGGGTTCGACGGGTGGGAGCAGGCGCAGGGGATCCTGTCCGTCGAGTGGTGGTGCGGTCACGTCCTCACCCACGTGGCCTCCCTTGGACCGGGTCTCCCACCGGGGACCCCTTGCGGCCACCCGGCACCGATCGCTGCCCGATCCTCGTCGATCGGGCGGTCGCGTGCCGACCCTAGACCGCCACGTCCACGCGTGCTGCCACCTCTTCCGAACCACCGGAGCGCCGTGGCTAGAGTGAGTGGTCAGGCGAGCGAGGAGAGGCAGCGCATGAAGATCGTGGCGGGGTTCCTGCGGTCCCCTGAGGGCCGTGCAGCACTCAACCGGGCGTTGAAGGAGGCGGAGCTGCGCGACGGTGAGCTCCTCGTCGTGCACTCCATGCGCGGCGGCGAACGCGACGAACTCGAGCAGGTGATGAGCTACCGCGAGGAGTTCGAGCAGCTCGAGCGCAAGCTGAAGGACTCCCCCGCGCGCTACAGCCTCATCGAGTACGCCCGTGGGAACGCCCCCGCGGAGGACCTGCTCCAGGCGGCCAAGGACGAGGACGCTGACATGATCGTGATCGGCATCCGCCGCCGCTCACCCGTCGGGAAGCTGATCCTCGGCTCCAACGCCCAGGACATCCTCCTGCACGCCGACTGCGCCGTGCTCGCGGTCAAGGCCGCACCCGAGGACGAGTGACCCCACGGCGACGCCGAGGTGGTGGGCCAC
>SKTN01000060.1 GCA_007117945.1 Nitriliruptoraceae bacterium
CCGACCGTGTGCGCCGACCGTCGCATCCGGTCGGGTGCTCCGGTGGCCCTCAGCCGCCCTCGGTGCTGCCACCGCGACCCCGGAACTGCTCCTCGAGCACGAAACGCCGCACGCGGTCGCTGAGCTGCTCGTCGAGGCCGACGAACCGCAGGCCCACGGACCGCTGATCCCCCTGTGCGCCGGCCACCCGCACCACCTCGGCGTCGAGCAACACCTCCTCCTGCGCCTCCAGGGCCAGGCGGACGCGCACCTGCTGTCCGATCACCGCCTGCGCAGGTGCCGGGACCACGACCAGGGCCCCGCCCTCGGAGAGGTCCTCGGTCACCCCCTCCAGCTGGGTGCCTTCCATCGCCAGGCGTACCGGGCGCGCGATCCGCAGCCGGAAGGCCCCGCGGCGCTGCACCCGCTGCACCGTGGTGGCGGTCAGCCACCACCGGGGGACCACGTCGACATCGCCGTCGGTGATGGTCCCCGATGCGCGCAGCAACGCCGAGTCGGTGTGCCAGGCGACGGTGGCCGGGGTTCCGTGGGGCACGACGTAGGCCGTGCCGTCGCTCCGGGTCGGCGCGACCACGAGCAGCCGCCCACCCGCGACCGCCTCGACCCGTGTCCGCCAGTTCCGGGGGACCGACGCCACGCTCAGCTCGACCACCGTGCCCACCGCGGGCATCGGTGCGGCCTCGCGCCGGGTCCTGCGCGCCACCAGCCACCTCCCCCTGCCGTGCGTAGCGGCCCTGCGACCCTACTGCTGCTGGCTGCTGCGGCCCGCGGTCTGGTCACCCAGCGGCGCCAACGCCAGCCGGCGCATCGACACCGACACGTCCAGTTCGTGGCGCTGATCACCGACGAACACGCCTCTGAGGGGTGCGACGTCGCCGTAGTCGCGGCCACGGCCGATGGTCACGTGCCGCTCCGTGACGTGCTGGCCGTTGGTCGGGTCGAGGGCGAACCAGCCCCACCCGGGGATCGCCACCTCGATCCACGCGTGGGTCTCGACCTCCACCTCGTCATCGTGGACGTCGGCCCCCGTGGCATCGTCGGCGGTGAACAGGTAGCCGGACACGTAGCGGGTCGGGACGCCGAGCTCCCGCAGCAGGGCGATCGACAGGTGCGCGAAGTCCTGGCACACCCCTCCCCCGGTGGCGTGGACCTCGTCCACGTCCACCCCGACCCAGGTGACCCCGCTGCGGTACTCGAAGTCGCTGGCGACGTGGTCGTGGACGGCCTGGGCCAGCGCCACCACGTCGTCGCCGACCCCGGCGCCGACGGCCTGCGCCGTCGCGGCGACCTGATCGGACCACCGCACATGGGCGGAGGGCTGCAGGAACTCCAGGTGGGCATCGTGGAACCAGGCATCCCGCAGCGCCGCGCGCGGCACGGCCTGCTGGGGCCGCACGGGCTCCTGGGTCTCCACCGTCGCGGTCGCCACCACCTCGAGGCGGTCGTGGAGGTCCCGCACCCCGAAGGTGTCGACCCGCGTGCCCCAGTAGTCGTGGTAGGAGGCGACCCGCGAGGCCGGCTCGGTCAGGACGTGGTAGTGCACCACGGCCTGGCGGTGGTCGGTGGCAGGACAGGCACGCAGCTCGTTCTGCGACTCACTGACCGCCTCGGCGTACCGGAAGCGGGTCAGGTAGCGGATGTCGAGGCGCACGGCGGGTCCTGGGGTGGTGTGCGGGTGGGGTCACCCGGTCGCGATGGCGTGGAGTGCGCCGCCCGGGTGGTGGTGGAAGAACTCGTCGGCGATCTGCTCCGCCGTGACGGCGATCTGCTCCTGGACGTCCTCGAGGAACTCCTGCAGGCCGACGTCGAACAGCTCACCGACGTCGCGGAACTCCAGTGAGGCGGTGGTGCGTCCCAGCTGCCGGGCGGCACGGCTCGGACGACCGTCCCGCAGCGCCTCCAGCTGGCGGCGCGCACCCCCCAGGCAGAACAGGACGCTGCGGGGCAGGTCGCGCTCCAGCAGCAGGAACTCCACCACGTCGGCGGGATCCATCGAGGAGCGGTAGCGGCGGCGGTAGGCCTCGAAGGCCGAGGCGGACTTCAGCACCGCGATCCAGTGGTGGAAGTCGGTGCGGTCCGGCCCCCGTGGGACCTCGGCGGTGTCACCTGCCAGGCGCTGGCTGGGACCCGACATCGCCTCGAGCTGGGCGTAGCGCACGTCGATCAGCCGGCAGGTCATCTCCGCACGTTCGAGCAGGCGACCGAGCGCCATGAACCGCCAGCCCTCGTCGCGGGGCATGGTCTCGCTGGCAACGCCGTAGATCGTCATGCTCATGCGCCGCACCGTGCGGAACAGCTCGTAGGGCTGGTCCGCGAGCTCGGCCTCCAGGTCCCGGTCGCCGAGCACCAGGTGCAGGTCGTTGACCGCCTCCCACAGCTCCGAGGAGACCAGCTCCCGGACCGACCGGACGTTCTCCCGGGCGCGCTCGATCGAGGCGGTGACCGAGCCCGGGTTGTCCGCGTCGAGCACCAGGAAGCGCATCACGTTGACCGGCTCGATGGGTGCACCGTAGGCCGCACGCAGGTGCAGGACCTCCAGCAACTGGTACCAGGCCATCGCCACCTCGCCGTAGGGCGACTCCAGCTGGGTGTGGTAGGTGACGTCGACCATCCGGGCGGTGTCCTCGGCGCGTTCGGTGTAGCGACCCGCCCAGAACAGGTTCTCCGCGAGCCTGGCTAGCACGGTGCCACCTCCTCCTGCGGCCGGGTTGCATCCCCGCCGGGTCGGCCCTCGCCCGGTCCGGCGACCTCGTCGAGCACCCAGGTGTCCTTCGACCCGCCTCCCTGGGAGGAGTTGACCACCAGCGAGCCCTCACGCAGGGCGACGCGGGTGAGCCCGCCCGGCACGACCTCGACGTTCTCGCCCGCGATCGCGAAGGGCCGCAGGTCCACGTGGCGGCCCGCGAGGTGGTCGCCGACCAGGGTGGGGTGACGCGACAACCCCACGACCTCCTGGGCGATGAACCCGCGGGGGTCGTCCTGGACCTGACGGGCCATGGCCGCCACCTCGGCGTCGGTGGCGTGGGGGCCGATCAGCATCCCGTAGCCCCCCGACTCCGCCACGGGTTTGACCACCAACTGCTCCATGCGGTCGAGGACCTCGGCACGCTGCTCGTCGTCCCACAGCAGGTAGGTGGTGACGTTGGGCAGGATCGGTTCCTCGCCGAGGTAGAAGCGGATCAGGTCGGGGACGAAGGCGTAGACCGCCTTGTCGTCGGCCACGCCGTTGCCCACGGCGTTGGCGATGGTCACGTTGCCCGCGCGCGCGGCGGAGAGCAGGCCGGGGACACCGAGCGCGGAGTCGGGCCGGAACACCACGGGGTCGAGGAAGTCGTCGTCGATGCGCCGGTAGATCACGTCGACGCGCTTGAGGCCCTGGGTGGTGCGCATGTGGACCACGTGATCCTCGACGACCAGGTCGCGGCCCTCCACCAGCTCGATGCCCATCTGGCGGGCGAGGAACACGTGCTCGAAGTAGGCGGCGTTGAACACCCCCGGCGTGAGCACCACGGCCGTGGGGTGCTCGCCGGCCGAGGGGGGCGAGACCTCCTGGAGGGCGCGCAGCAGCATCGGGCCGTAGTGGTCCACGGGACGCACCCGCTGCTCCGCGAAGGCCCGTGGCAGCACCCGGGTCATGGCCGCCCGGTTCTCCAGCACGTAGGAGATCCCCGAGGGGTTGCGCAGGTTGTCCTCGAGGACGACGTAGCGCCCGTCCTCGTCCCGCACCAGGTCGACACCGGAGACCAGGCAGCGTGCGGCGTGCGGGACGGTGATCCCGAAGGCCTCACGGCGGTAGCCGGCGGCGGTGTGCACGAGCCAGCGGGGGACGACGCCGTCACGCACCGCGGCCTGCTCCCCGGCATAGAGGTCCTCGAGGAAGCGGTTCAGCGCGGTGACGCGCTGGATCACCCCGGCCTCGACGTGTGCCCACTCCTCGGCGGGGATGACCCGCGGCAGCAGGTCCATGGGGAAGGTGCGCTCCACCCCGGCGTCGTCGCCGTAGACCGTGAAGGTGATCCCCGCGGTGCGGAACAGCGCGTCACGCACCCGCTCGCGGCGTTCGAGCTCCTCCGGGGTGAACCCCTTCAGCCGCTCGATCAGGGCGCGGTAGTGGGGCCGGATGGCGCCGTCGCGGGCGATGACCTCGTCGAAGAAGCCGTCGGTGGTGTAGCCATCGAGGAGTCCGCTCATGGTGCGCAACGCTACACGACGGCTCCTGGGGGGTACCGCGGGCGTCCTGGCGGGGCCTGGTGGGCATCCTGGCGAGCGTCCTGACGGGCCCCGGCGAACGTCCTGGCGGGCCCGACTGCTGGCTGCTGGTGCACGCCCTACCGGCAGGCGTGCGACCACGTTGCGTGAGGGTGAATCACCTTGCGTGGTATCAAGCCCACCGATGACCCTGCCGATGCTGAGCACAGGACCACGCAGCAGCCGCGAGAGTCCGCGCGGGTCAGGCGGAGGCCAGGATGGAGCTGATGTTGGAGCGCGCGCAGGCCCCGGTCGCGGTACCCACTCCGGACGGCGGCACGGTCCTGGTCGACCCACGTCAGCACCGGGCAGACGTGGTCCGCCGACTGCTGTGCTGCGGCGTCTCCGCGACCACGCTCCTGCACATGCTGCCCGAGTGGGCACCGCTGATCCTGCGGGTCGATCGCGAGCTCGACGGAGCAGGCATCCGGCGCGAGCAGCGCTGCACGGGCACCTGACGCGCTGCGTCGCGGGCCTGTGAGGTCGGCCCGCGGGCGCCGGTGGCCACCACCTCGGCGTCCTGTGGCAGGCTCCTGCGAGCCGCGGGCGCGAGCGACGCCCGCGCGGGAGTTCGCCTGCATGAGCGACGACCACCGACCCCTCGCGGGGCGCCGGGTGCTGATCACCGGGGGATCCCGGGGACTGGGGGCGGCGACCGCACACCGGCTCGCCGGGATGGGCGCCGAGGTCGTGGTGACCTACCGCCAGCGGGCCGAGGAGGCCGAGGCCGTGGTGGCCGCGTGCGCAGCGCTGACCCCCGGTGCCCGCGCGGAGCCCCTCGACCTGCTCGAGGAGGACAGCGTGCGCGCCCTCTTCGGGCGGCTGGAGGCGGCCGGCGAGGAACTCGACGTGGTCATCGCCAACGCCGCGGCTACCGCCTTCAAGCCGCTGTTGGAGCTGAAGCTGCACCAGATCGACAAGACCTTCGCCATCAGCGTGCGGCACTTCCTGCTGCTGGCGCAGCTGGCCTTCCCCCTGCTGGAGCCCCGCGGCGGTCGGATCGTGGCGGTCAGCGGCGCCGACACCGTGGGCTACATCCCCGGCCACGGCCTGCTGGCCGCGGCCAAGTCGTCGATGGAGACCCTCGTGCGCTACCTCGCGTGCGAGCTCGGACCCCTCGGCGTCACCGCCGTCGGCGTGCTCCCGGGCTACATCGACACCGAGTCGATCCAGCTCATGGCCGGCCCGTACCACGACAAGCTCAAGGCCGCCGAGGAGCTCACCCACCCCTTGCGGCGCGCCGCCACGCCCGAGGATGCCTCCGAGGCCGTGGCCCTGCTGTGTCTCGACGAGGCCCGCTGGCTCAACGGGCAGATCGTGCAGAACGACGGCGCCGGGCTCTTCGCCTACATGGGCCGGTTCGGCCACGCCTGGGCGATGGTGCCCGATGCGGCCACGGGCACGGCACCGCCCGCCGCCGGCGACGCGCCCATGCTCGGCCACAGCGACGTGGGGAGCGAGCGCGCCGAGGCCGGTGGATGACGCTCGGGGGTGACGCGGCACCCACACGGCGTGGCGGTCAGCCCCCGGCCGTGGCCACGTCGGGCACGGCGGCCCGCAGCCGGGCCGCGAGCCCCGTGCGCCGGTCCCGGGGCCGGTCCTGGGTTGCCGCCGCCCGCAGCGCCTCGACCCGACCCACCACGATCAGTGCGTCGCGGGCACGGGTGACCCCGGTGTAGACGAGGTTGCGCCACAGCATGCCCCGGTGGCTCGGGTCGACCACCAGCACCACCACCGGCCACTCCCCGCCCTGGGACTTGTGCACCGTGACCGCCCACGCGGGCGCGAGGTTGCGCACGCCCCGGGCGTCGACCACCACCTCGCCGCGGGGGAAGGCGACCCGCAGCTCCCCGCGCTTGGCGTCGAGGTCGACCACCGACCCGATGTCGCCGTTGGCGACGTCGAGTTCGGGATCATTGCGGGTCTGCAGGACGCGGTCGCCGACGTGGAAGCCGCTCACCTCGGGGCGGCCGCCACCCGGGTTGAGTGCGGCCTTCAACCCGGCGTTGAGCGCATCCACGCCCACGGGCCCGCGGTACACCGGCGCGAGGACCTGGACCTGCTCGGAGGGGACGCCGAGGTGGTCGGGGATCCGCTCGGCGACGGCCTGGACGACCCGCGGCACGATCCGGCGCCGGTCGGGCTCCTCCGCCAGGAACACGTCCCCGTCCACACCCTTCAGGGGTCCGACCTCACCTGCCAGCACCTCGCGGGCGAGGGCGACGATGCGGCTACCCGCCGCCTGGCGGTGGATCTCGGTCAGCTCGGTGACGGGCACCACCCCGGCGGCGACGATGTCACGCAGCACGTCGCCCGGGCCCACCGACGGGAGCTGGTCGGGGTCACCGACCAGCAGCAGGTGGGCGCCCTCCTCCACGGCGGCGACCAGCTGCGCCGCCAACCAGGTGTCGCACATCGACACCTCGTCGGCCACCACCAGGTCGAAGGGCAGGGGTTCGGCGTGGCCGTAGCGCAGAGCGAACCCGCCGTCACCGTCGGGCCGGGCCTCGAGGAGCCGGTGGATCGTGGAGGCCGGCCGGCCCACCAGTTCCTCCAGCCGCTTGGCGGCCCGACCCGTGGGTGCACACAGGGCCACGCTGTGGCCACCCGACTCCGCGGCGCGCACCACCTCCTCCACCGTGCGCGTCTTGCCCGTGCCGGGCCCGCCGGTCAGCACCGACACCGGCGCGCCGATCGCCACCTCGACAGCCGCACGCTGTCCGGTGGTCAGGTCCCCGCCCGGATCCAGACCGGCTCCCAGGGGGGCCAACCGCGGGCGCTCGGCCGTGGCCAGGCGCGCGAGGTCGGTCGCCAGCTGTGCCTCGGTGGCCAGCGCCTCGGGGGTGGAGACGATCGGCGCACCCTCGAGCTCCTCGCTGGCCAGGGCCCCTGCGGCGCACGCGCGCTCCAGCCCGTCAGCCGCCAGGATGCCGTCGACGCCGAGCAGGGCCGCGGTGGCCTCGATACAGGCAGCCCGGGACAGGTGCTGATGGCCCTGCCGTGTGCGGGCGGCGACCACCGCCGCCCGGGCACCCGCCGCCAGGCGTGCCGGATCGCCGGCCTCGACACCGAGGTGGCGCGCGAGCGCATCGACCTGGGCGAACCGGGCGCGTTCGGCCTCGAGGAGCACGTAGGGCGCGGTCCGCGCGAGCTCCGCGGCGTCGGGCCCGAAGCGCGCATGCACGCTGGCGACGACGTCACGGGGCCAGGCGACGGGCTCGACGAGGCGCACGAGCTCGGCCAGTGACCGGGCCCCGGCCCACGCCCGCAGCAGCTCCGCCGCGTCCTCGGGCTCGATCCCGGCCTCGGATCCCAGGCGCTCCGGCTCGTGATCGAGTACCCGGGCCGTGCCCGACCCGAAGGTGGTCAGCAGCCGGGTGCGGACCGCCTCGGGCACCGCCGAGAACCGCTCGCCGGCGAGGTAGTCGGCCAGGCCGGCCACGGTGGTGGGCACGAGCTGCTCGTAGAGGACGGCCTCGAAGGTGAGCCCGTGGCGGGGGTGACGGGTCCACCGACCGGCCACGCGCAGGGTGTCACCCTCGCGCACCCCCGCCAGGGGACCGACGCAGCGCACGCCCTCGCCGTCGTCGAGCTGGAGCTCGATGACCCCGAAGCCCGTGCGCGTGTCGGCCAGGTAGGTCCCGACGACCTCCCCGGTGAGCTGCTCGTCACCGAGCAGCCCGTCGGTCACCCGCGGTCCTCATCGTCCTCCGCGACGTCCTCACCCTCGTCAGTGACGGGGTCGGTGCCGTCCTCCGTGCCATCGTCGGGGAGATCGGCCGCGGGGCCCGGGGGAACAGGGTGGGCATCGACGGCCGCGGGTGCCTCGTCCGCCTTCGAGCTCCCCACACCGGATGCCTTGGCGGGATCGGCGGTTGGACCCGGCGGCACGGGGTACGGGTCGGCGGTCGGCGACAGGTGCGCGCCGATGTCCGCCGGCTCGTAGGTCACGGTGGTCGTCTCCCGCTTGCCGAGGACCCAGCCGACGACGAGCCCGAAGCCGAAACCGGCCCCCGTCCATGCGGCCGTGCGCACCGCGCTGCGGCGGCGGTCACGGCGCGACGGCGGGACGGTGCCCGCGACCTCGCGGGCCCGCTCACCGGCGATCACCCCCCGGTCGGCGACGTCGTCGGCGAGGGTCCCGAGCGAGCCGAGGGCGCGCACCAGCAGCTTCGGCAGGAGCAGCAGGATGCTGAGCAGGGCGCTGGCCGCCTGCCAGACGCCGCGCTCGACCTGCAGTCCCACCTTCTCCACGTCGACCTCCACGGGCAGCTCCTCCTCGAGGTCGTGCCACCGGCGGGCGACCTCGCTGCGGGCCTGTTCCGCCCGCTCCGCCAGCACCGGTCCCGCCCGGTCAACGAGTTCGGCGCTGGTGTTGCGGGCCCAGGCGGCGAACTCGGGCCCGTGTGTCCTCGCACGGTCGGCGAGGAGGTCGCGCGCCTCCACCAGCCGCTCGGCGAGCAGGGCTCGTGCCTCCTCGAGCCGCTCGGCGCTGAGCTCACCCGCATCGGCCAGCTGGTCGCTGACCTCATCCACCAGCTCGCGGGCGGTCTCCTTGGCCTCGTCCAGATCCTTCGGTATGTGGGTGTCCGCCACGGTGTCCTCCTGCGGGGTGGTGTCGCGCATCGGTCCGGCATCGTGCGCCTCACCCCCGACGTTAGTGACCTGCACGGCCGCTCGTGCCAACCGCTCCCCAGTTCGCTGGCGGCGGGCGGTGCGACCGGCGGTGTGCGGCCGTCGGTGCCGGGCGGGCGCGACCGCTGCGGTCGCGGCTGCAGCCGGCGTCGTCCCGGGTGCTCCCCCGGCCACGCGCCCCACCAGCACCGACCTCTACCTCGACCGGTGCGCGGCCCCGCAGCGGGACGGCGCTCGCCGCCCAGCCGGCCTCACCGCTGCGCAAGATCCACCGGTGTCCGGGACCAGCGCAGATCGGTGACCTCGGCGACGGTGTCCAGCAGTTCACCCGGATCCGTGATCTGGCTGGGTGCTCGTGCGCCGCCGCTCCCCGGCACCGGGACGACCGCCGCCAGGTGCAGGGCCAGCTCCGTGGCGACGGCAGCCGTCACCCCTACGGGGTCGTACCCGTAGGCCCAGGCGCGGCCGAGGCTGCCCTCGGCCGCCACCTCGGCCACGCACCCCCAGCGCTGTCCGGAGCGGGTGGCCGGCCCCACCGTCCCACGGCCGGCCTGCAGGCGGCGGGCGAGGAGCCGCCGCCCCCGGGTGGTGCGGGCCAGGTTCGCCCGGGCCTGGAGGAGCTCCGCCCGCCACCCCGACAGGGACTCGTAGGTCCGGATGGTGGTGAGCTCCGGGACGTGCAACGGCACCGTCAGGGCCTCGCCACCGGGTACGGCGGCGGCGTGGGCCGGGCCCACAGGACGGGGGAACCAGGCCAGGCGGCGCGCCTCACCGGGATGCTCCTCCACCCGACGGCCATCGACCAGGGCCGTACCCGACCGACCGAGCGCGGCGACCGCTGCGCGCCGCTCCCCCGGCGTGAGCCGGTTCGGCCGCCCACCCGCGGTGTAGGCGGCGTGGAGGGCACGCGGCTGTGCCACCAGCTCGGCTGCGAGGGAGGCGAGCAGATCGCCCATGGCGAACCGGACACCGGCCGCCCCGACCGCATGTGCACCCGTGTCGCGACCCCGCTCGGCCCCGGTGCGGTGCAGCCAGTCCAGGTGGCCGACCTCGCGGTCGACGTCCACCACATGCACACCCGCCGCCAGCGCCGCGGTCGCCACCGTCCTGGTGGCCTCCAGGTCACCTCCCGTGGCGAGCACCGCGACCTGGAACTGCGCGAGTGCCTCCCCGGCGCCCCGGACGTCGATCCGTGCCCACTCCACCCGGCGTTCGGTCAGCAGACCGGCCACGGCGTGGCCCACGACACCCGTGCTTCCGAGCAAGCCGATCCTCATCGGTACTGGGTCTCCATCGCTGCGGCGTCTCCCGGAGTGGGCGGCCAGGGGGTGCACGATGCACCGGAGCGAGGTGAGCCTACGAGCGCGGCCGCAGGTGCGTGACTCGCCCACAACGAACTGCGAGGATGCCCGCGACCAGCTCCGATCCCCACCGGCGAGGTGCGCGTGGCGGCTCCGCCCCTGCTGCTGCCCGAGGGCGCCCTCCTGGTGCGTGTCCCCGCCGGGGATCCCGGATGGGTGCACCAGCTGCCTGCGGTGCCCGGGGTACCCGAGGCCGCGGAGGTCACCGTCACCCTCGGACGCCCGGAACTGCTCCCGGTGGACACCGGACCCCTCCGCGAGCGGGGCTACCGCATCATCGGTGCCGCGAGCGCGAGCCTGCCGATCGGCGACGTGGTCGACCTGCTGGTGCCCGGTGCGCTCCGGACCACCGCGCCCACGTGGTGGCTGGAGCTGCTCGGTCGCGCCGAACGGGTCTTCGACCCCGGCCTCGGTCCCGTCCAGCGCATGCTCCACGCGGAGCTGTCACTGCACATGCGGGCGCTCTCCGAGGATCACTGACCCGTCACCGGAGCCACCTGCGCCTTCCTCCGGATCGCTAGCTCAGCAGGCAGCGTGTGGGTGCCCTGGCCTGCCGTAGCGAGCGGAACACCCGTGGACGCGCGATGCACGCGCGTTTCTGGGCCTTGATCCGCGATAAGGGACCCCTAGTGCTTGCGTGAGTTAGCGCGTACCGCGTACTATCGCAAGCGAACGGTGAGGGTGGTGCCCGGCGAAGGGACAGCGCTCACGGTACGTCGTCCAGATGGCGGTCGTACCCGGCTCCCGCGCTGTCCCTTCCCCGGACGCCACCCCCCCGCACCTGATCCACCGAGCCCCGAGGAGGCCGCCATGGCCGAGACCGCCACCCCGTCCAAGACCACCAAGAAGACCGCCGCGAAGAAGACCGCGCCGAAGGCTGCGGCCAAGAAGACCACGGCGAAGACCACGACCAAGAAGACCGCGGCGAAGAAGACCACGGCTCGCAAGAAGGCCGCACCGAAGAAGGCCGCACCCAAGGCGGCCCCCCGGCTGCGGGAGCGCGAGCTGCGCACGGTCCTCGAGGACGCGGGCTACGCCACCGCAGGACTTGTGGGCGACGTGGTCGACCTCGCCAAGGAGCTGCCGACCCGCATCGAGCGGCTGCGGACCGAGGCCACCAAGACCGCCGAGGAGACCCCGGAGCGCATCAAGGGCCTGCGTGAGGTCCCGGAGCGCGCCGAGAAGACCCTCACCGAGCTGCGTGAGCGCCTGACCAAGGACGCGGAGCGCTACCTCGAGACCTTCGAACAGCGCTTCGACGCCAAGGCCAAGGACGGCCGCAAGCTGGCCGACGAGGTCCGCAAGGACGAGCGGATCGACAAGGTGCTCTCCCAGGCCGACAACGCCCGCAGCCAGCTGCGTGGGGCCGTGACCTCGGTCACCCGCACGGCGGACGTGGCCATCGACACCGCGGTCAAGCAGGCCGACACCGTCACCGGCCAGGCCAAGGCCACGGCGACCACGGCCCGCAAGGCCGTCGACTCCACGGTCGAGGTCGCGCACCGCGCCGTCGACCGCACCGTCGGTTCCGCCCGTGAGGGCGTCGAGGAGACCGTGAGCAAGGCCAAGGGCACCGCCACCGCCGCTTCCGGCGCGGTGGAGGCCACCAAGGAGGCCACCGAGTCCCAGGCCAAGGCCGCCAAGGCCCAGGTCAAGGGCGCCGGTACCGCGGCGAAGAAGACCGCCGAGGCTGCCGCGGAGTCCGTCACCGAGTGAGCTGAGCACCACCGCCCGGTGGGTGGCGCCCCGACACACCACTCACCGGCGCACGCGAGCCCGTCCCGCACCTGCTGCGGGGCGGGCTCGTCCACGTCCGGAGCGCCATGGCGGCAGTAGGCTTGCCGACCGACCGACCGGCCGCCGTGCGGCCCGTCCACCGATCCACCGACGCCGAGGTGACCGTGAGCCTGCACGAGCGCATCGAGACCGACCTGCGCACCGCGATGAAGGCCCGTGACAAGGCCCGTACCTCCGCACTGCGCATGGTGATCGCCGCGCTGAAGAACCGCGCGGTCGCCGACGGGCTCGGACCCCAGGCACGCCTCGATGACGAGGTGGTGCAGCAGGTCCTGGGTACCGAGGTGAAGCGCCGCCGTGAGGCCGCCACCGCCTTCGCCGAGGCCGGTCGCGAGGAGGCCGCTGCCGCCGAGGCCGCCGAGGCCGAACTGTACGCCGGCTACCTGCCGGCGCAGCTCTCCGACGAGGAACTGACGGCCATCATCGAGCGCGTCATCGCCGAGCACGGCGCG
>SKTN01000424.1 GCA_007117945.1 Nitriliruptoraceae bacterium
TCGGTGGTGCGCAGGAACAGCGCGCCCTCGGCCTCGTAGGCCTCGCCGCGCTCGGTGAGCTCCTCGAGCGTCGCCTCGATCGCGCCCGTGGCGTGGAGCCCCTCGCGCTCGGAGAACCACACGTCGAAGTCCACGCCCATGGCGTGCAGGCCGTCCTCGATGCGCTGACGCATCGCCTCCACGCCGAGCACGCCGATGCGCGCGGACACCTCGGCGTCCGGGGCGCCGTCGACGATCGCGCCGGCGAACAGCTCGTCGCCATGACGCGAGCGCAGCTCCTCTGCCACCTCGACGATGGCGTGGCCGCGGTAGTGCTCCTCGGTCAACTCGCCGCCCGTGGCGACCATCACCACGGACTCGCCGAACAGGCGGATCTGCTCTCCGGCGTCGTTGACGTAGTACTCGCGGGTCACGGCGTGGCCCGTGGCCTCGAGTAGGGCGGCGATGGCGTCGCCGGTGGCGGCCCAGCGGCCGGCGCCCACGTGCAGGGGCCCCGTGGGGTTGGCGGAGACGAACTCCACGTTGACGTGGCGGCGCTCGTCGTCGGGGACCTGGCTGGCGCCGTACCGCGCACCCTCGGCGAGCACCCGGCGCAGCAGGTCCTCGTGGTAGCGGTGGGCGAAGCGCAGGTTCACGAAGCCCGGGCCGGCGATCGTGACCTCCTCGATCACGTCAGGCACGTCGAGGTGGTCGACCACCAGCTGCGCGAGCTCGCGGGGGTTGCGGCCCACGGGCTTGGCGAGGCGCAGCGCGACGGTGGTCGCCCAGTCGCCGTGGTCGGCCTGCTTCGGCTTCTCGAGGTCCGGGTCGGTCTCCGGGAGGCCCGCGGCCACCAGGGCGGCGCGGATCGCGGCGTCGAGGTCGGCCAGGACGGGGTCGAGCAGGGGCGTGCGAGCCATCGGTCGGCTTCCAGACGGGGCGGGAACGGGCGTGAGGGCACCCTGAGCGGGCGTGGGAGCGCGCCGGAGCGTACGCGCCCGGGCCGAGGGGTGCGGTCGCCGTGGTACGGTTCCGGGCCGTGGTGGGGCTGTCCCCGCCCGCTCGCCCCCGTAGCTCAGTGGATAGAGCACCGGCCTCCGGAGCCGGAAGCGTAGGTTCGATTCCTACCGGGGGTGCTCCTCGCGCACCGTCCCGGTCGCCGCAGCCCTCGACCTCCTCAGCGGTCGGCGGCTGGCGTGGTGTCGCCGCCCACCGGCCATGCCCGTCGTGGTCGCACCCACCGCCACACGCGCCAGACCAGCAGGGCGAGCAGGAGCAGTCCGACGCCGCCCCACACCCCGATCGGGGAGCGCCACCGCGTCGGTGGTGACGCTGCGGCCTCCAGCCCCGTGGGCGTGACGGCCAGCTCGACGACCACGCCCGCGTGGTCGGTGGGCAGGCACCCGAGCTCGTCGGGGACGCCTTCCAGCCCCCCGGCGGCCACCAGCCGCGACGCAGCCGCCCGGGCGTTGGTGAGCTGGGACGGGGCCTCGCAGGGCCACAGCTGGTCGCTGTCGGGCCAGCGGTTGCCGATGATGCGGGCCTCCACGACGTCGATGTCGCCGCGGTACAGCACGTAGTCGAGCCGGTCGGTGAACCCGGCGGGGTTGCCCATCTCCAGAGCGGCGTCCAACCGAGAGAGATCGGGGCCGGCCAGCTCCGCGCTGGTGCCCCAGGTCAGGTTCGCGCCGTCGAGGGGGTCGGGCCCCGCGTCCTCGAACCCACCCTGGCGCAGGGTCCAGTAGGCGTTGCAGGTACCCAGGGCGGTGTCCGGCCGCGGGTCGTCCACCTGGGCGGGGCAGGCGTCGCTGGCCTCGGGCTGCAGCGCGGGGTTGGCCACGCCGGGACCGCGAGGATCGCGCGGATCGGCGTTGATGTCGCCGAGCAGCACCACGGGCGTGGCGGTGTCGGCCAGGTCCTCGAGGAGCTGTCCGGCCTGACGGGCGCTGTGGGGGACCTCACCGGGATCCCACAGGGCCTCGAGGTGGGTGGTGATGAACCGCACCGTCCCGCCCTCCAGGGCCAGGTCCGCCCAGGCGTAGCCGCGGTCGATGGTCAGCACCGTCGGGACCACGGCGTAGCGTTCGGTGAAGTGCCGACCGCCGGCCGCCACCACCTGCTCGGCGAGGTCCTCACGGACCAGCAGCGCATCGGCGAGATCGAAGCCGCAGCTGGCGGTGTCGGTCCCGAAGCGGGGCTGGAAGGTGGCGGGGTCCTCGACCCGGGAGAGGAAGGGCAGCGCCGGGATCCGGTAGCCGCCCTGCAGGGCCTGATCTCCCTCCGTGGCGGCGATCACGTAGGGCACCCCGGCGGCCCGGGTCGCGTCCAGGAAGGCGGTGGTGAAGTCGAACACCGTCGCCAGGCGGCCGAGGTTGCCCGGGCGGCAGCGCCAACGGGTGGCCTCCTGCAGCCCGATCACCGCGGGGCGGTCGCGTTCCACCTCGGCGGCCAGCAGGTCCACCCGGGCGTCGATGTCGGTGGCCGCCACCTGCTCCCACATGAACTGGGCGGCCGCGGGCATGTCGGGGAGCAGGTCCAGGGCGATGGCCACGTCCGCACCGAGGTAGAGGTTGCGCGACAGCACGGTGACCCTGTCCCCCTCCCCGTCCGCCGCCGAGGCGTCGTCGGGGTCGTCAGGGTCGTCGGCCGCCGCCGGCGGGCCGGCGGTCGCCGTGATCGAGAGGAGCAGCGCTGCGGCGACCAGGCCGGCGACCACGCGCCACGACCCGGCGCGCGTCCCGTCGACTGCGATCGGTCGCTGCGCCACCCGTCCCCCGTCCACCCCTGCCCCGTTCCCACGCCAGCCAAGCACACCGCCGCCGCGACAACGCACCGATCGCACCACACAGCCTGGCTGCGCGCCGTCCGGCCCCTACCCTGCCGCCCACCCCGCCACCGTGCCCCCGAGCACCGACACACCCCGGCCACACCGACGAGCCGAACCGACAAGGACGCCCCATGGCGACGATCGACGTCACCGACCGGTCGATCTACACCCGCACGCCCGGGATCGAACAGGACCCCCTCGAGCTCCCACGACGCCACCTCGACGACCGGGGGCGGGAGGTCGCCCCGGACCTGATCGCGCTGATGGGTGACACGCCCCTGGTGGCCCTCGACCGGCTGTCGGCGGACGTACCCCCGACCATCATCGCCAAGCTGGAGATGCTGAACCCGGGCGGGTCGGTCAAGGACCGCATCGGCATCGCGATGATCGAGGCCGCCGAGGCCGCCGGGGAGCTGCGACCCGGTGGCACCATCGTGGAGCCGACCTCGGGCAACACCGGTGTGGGGCTGGCGATCGTCGCCGCCCGCCGGGGCTACCGCTGCGTCTTCGTGGTCCCCGACAAGGTCAGCCGGGACAAGATCGCCCTGCTGCGCGCCTACGGCGCCGAGGTGGTGGTCTGCCCCACCGCGGTGGCGCCCGAGGATCCCCGCTCCTACTACTCGGTGTCCGACCGGCTGGCGGCACAGCCGAACGCCTTCAAGCCGAACCAGTACTTCAACCACGCGAACCCCCAGACCCACATCTTCTCCACGGGACCGGAGATCTGGCGCCAGACCGACGGCCAGATCGACGCCTTCGTGGTGGGTGTGGGCACGGGCGGGACCACCACCGGGGTGGGGCGCTACCTCAAGGAGCGCAAGCCCGGGGTGACCATCGTCGGCGCCGACCCGGAGGGCTCGCTGTACTCCGGGGACACCGTGCGCCCCTACCTCGTCGAGGGCATCGGCGAGGACTTCTGGCCGCCGACCTTCGACCCCCAACTGGTGGACGTGTGGGAGCGGGTCTCCGACGCGGAGTCCTTCGCGATGGCGCGGCGTGCCGCCCGCGAGGAGGGCATCCTGGTGGGTGGCTCCTGCGGCACCGCCCTGGTGGCCGCCCACCGCTACGCCGCCACCCAGCCCGCCGACGCGACCATCGTCGTGCTGCTGCCCGACTCGGGCCGGGGCTATCTGTCGAAGTTCTACGACGACACGTGGATGGCCGAGCACGGCCTGCTGGAGCACACCTCCGGTGCCGGCACGATCGGTGACGTGCTCAGCGCCAAGGACGGGGACCTGCCGCCCCTGGTCCACCTGCACCCCGGGGAGGACGTGGCCGCCGCGATCCGCCTGCTCAAGGAGTACGGGGTGTCCCAGATGCCGGTGTTCCGCGACGGTGTCCACGACGACGCGACCCCGGAGGACATCGTCGGCTCCGTGCACGAGAACGCCCTGCTCGATGCGGCCCTGCGGGACCCCGAGGTGATGGGCAAGCCCATCGTCGAGGTGCTGCAGCCGCCCCTGCCCCTGCTGGGCACCGACGAGGCCGTTGACCTCGCGCTCGGCGAGCTCAGCGGCGGCGCACCCGCCGTGCTCGCCCACGACGGCGGCAGGGTCCTCGGTGTGATCACCCAGGCCGACGTGCTGACCCACCTGGCGGCGCGAGGAGACCGATGACCCCCTCCGACCACAGCGACCCCACCGACGACGCCACCCCCGCCGACCAGCCACCCGCGGTGCCCGACCACGGCTTCGCTACCCGGGCGATCCACGCGGGCCAGGACCCCGAGCCCGTCACCGGCGCGGTGACCGTGCCGATCTTCCAGACCTCCACCTTCGCCCAGCCCAGGGTCGGTGAGCACACCGGGTACGAGTACGCCCGCACGGGCAACCCCACCCGCACGGCCCTGGAGACCTGCCTGGCGGCCCTGGAGGGCGCCGAGCGGGCCGTGGCCTTCGCCTCGGGCCTGGCCGCGGAGGACGCGGTCTTCCGGCTGCTGGAACCCGGCGACCACGTGCTCATGGCCGACGACGTCTACGGCGGGACCTGGCGCCAGATCGCCCAGGTCCACACCCGCTTCGGGATCGAGGTCAGCGCCGTGGACCTCGCCGACCTCGACGCGGTCCGGGCGGCACTGCGGCCGACGACCCGGCTGCTCTGGGCGGAGACCCCCTCCAACCCCCTGCTGAAGATCCTGGACCTGGCGGCCCTGGCCGAGCTCGCCCACGACCACGGCGCGCAGCTGGTGGCCGACAACACCTTCGCCACCCCCGCCCTGCAGCAGCCCCTGGCCCTGGGCGCCGATGTGGTGGTGCACTCCACGACCAAGTACCTCGGTGGCCACTCCGACGTGGTGGGCGGCGCGGTGTGCACCGACGAGGCGACCGCCCAGCGCCTGGCCTTCCTGCAGAACGCGGTCGGGGCGGTCCCCGGCCCCTTCGACGCGTGGCTGACCCTGCGGGGGGTCAAGACCCTCGAGGTGCGGATGGCGCGCCACAGCGAGAACGCGGCCCGGGTGGCCGCCTTCCTCGCCGACCACCCGGCGGTGACCGCCGTGGCCTACCCGGGGCGCACCGACCATCCGGGCCACGAGCTGGCCGCCCGGCAGATGAGCGCCTTCGGCGGCATGGTGTCCTTCCGCGTGGCGGGCGGCATGGCAGCGGCCAAGCGCGTGGCGGAGTCCACGCAGCTGTTCTTCCTGGCGGAGTCCCTGGGCGGGGTGGAGAGCCTGATCGAGCACCCCGGGATCATGACCCACGCCTCGGTGGCCGGTACCGCCCTGGAGGTCCCCGCCGACCTGCTGCGCCTGTCGGTGGGGATCGAGTCGGTCACCGACCTGCTCGCCGACCTGGAGGCCGCCCTGGCAGCAGGCGCCGCGCAGTAGCCTCACGGGTCGCCACCACCCCGGAGCACCCGTGCGCGCCCTGCTGGTGTTCAACCCGAACGCCACCACCACCGACGATCACGTCCGCGACGTGATCGCCTCGGCGCTGGGCTCGGAGCTGGACCTGGTGGTGCAGCCCACCAAGCAACGCGGCCACGCGACCCACCTGGCCGCCGGGGCGGTGCACGAGGGGCTGGACGCGGTGTTCGCCCTGGGCGGTGACGGCACCGCCAACGAGGTGCTCCAGGCCCTGGCCGGGACCGAGGTGCGGCTGGGCATCATCCCCGGCGGCGGTGCCAACGTGCTGGCCCGCAACCTGGGGCTGCCCAACGACGCCGTCCACGCCACCTCGCAACTGCTCGAGGCGGTCCGCGCGGACCGCGACCGACGGATCAGCTTGGGGCTCGCCGGCGAGCGGTACTTCGGCTTCAACGCCGGCTACGGATTCGACGCCGCGGTGATCCGCCATGTGGAGCAGCACGCCCAGGCCAAGCGGTGGCTGCGACAGGGCGCCTTCGTGTGGTCGGTCGGACGGGAGTGGGCACTGGGCGCGGGCCGCGAGGGCGCCACGGTCACCGCCACCCTGCCCGACGGCTCGACGCTCGAACCCGTGGCGATCTCCATGATCGGCAACTGCGACCCCTACACCTACCTCGGACCCCGTGGGATGCGGGTCCACCCCTGGGCCTCCTTCGACCTCGGCCTCGACCTGCTCACCCTCGAGGGGCCGAACACCGCACGCCTGCTCGCCGTGGCCGCGAGCACCTTCCGTGACGGCAGCCACATCACCCGCCGGGGGGTGCGCTACCACCACGACCTCGCCGCCTTCACCCTCAGCTCGCCCACCCCGCAGCCGCTGATGGTCGACGGTGACTACGCCGGCGAGCACCACGCCGTGGCCTTCACCTCCGTGCCCGGCGCGCTGCGGGTACTGGCCTGAGCGTTCGACCCACCGCGCGGCGTGCGCCCAGCCGCGCACTTCTGCAAGCGGGATGCTGAACCAACCCTTGACAGGGCCCCTCTGGCGCGTACCGTCCGGGAACGCACCTCGAGAAGGCGTTCACAAGCGTCGCACCTGGCGGCATGACGCGCGGAGCGCCGGTGGCGAGCCGGTGAGGCTCCCGGGTTCCCGACCGGCTGAGGTGCACACCCCCTGCTCTCACGCTCCTGCTGCGGCCAGCCCCCACTGGAGCACCCCCCGAAGGGAGAACACACATGGACTGGCGGAGTCGCGCCGCGTGTACCGATGAGGACCCTGAGCTGTTCTTCCCCATCGGCAGCACCGGTCCGGCGGTCGAGCAGGCCGACGCCGCGAAGCGGGTCTGCGCCGTGTGCGAGGTCCGCGAGGAGTGCCTCGAGTTCGCCCTGAACACCAACCAGGACGCGGGCGTGTGGGGTGGACTCACCGAGGACGAGCGCCGCACCCTGAAGCGGGCACGGCAGCGCCGTCGCCGCATGGCCAGCTGACACCCCGCGGTCCCCTCCGCGGTTCGCGCGCCGCCGGCCATCGCCGGCGGCGTCGCTCATGGCACCGATGCCGCGGGGACGGGCAGCAGTGCCACGGCCCGGGTGCCCCCCTGGGGTCCGACCCGCTCCACCTCCAGGGTGCCCCCGAGCTCCGACTCGACCAGGGTCATGGCGATCTGCAGGCCCAGGTTCGCGTCGTTGACCACGTCCCACTCCTCAGCCACACCCACCCCGTCGTCCACCACCGCCAGGTGCAGCGCGGAGCTGCGCCGGTCGAGCTGGACCACCACCTCGCCGCCCTGCTGCGCGAAGCCGTGCTCGACGGCGTTCTGCAGCAGCTCGCTGAGCACCAACGCCAGCGGGGTCGCCACCTCGGCGGTGAGTTCCCCGGCGGTGCCCTCGAGGCGCATCTGCACGGGCCGACCCGGATCGGTCAGGCCCTGGGTGACCATGTCGATCAGGCGGTGGGCGACCTTGTCGAAGGACACCCGCTGTCCGGAGTCCTGGGAGAGGGTCTCGTGGACCAGCGCGATGGAGGAGATCCGCCGCACGGACTCCCCGAGCGCCTCACGCACCTCGGGTGAGGTCAGGCGTCGCGACTGGAGGCGGAGCAGGGAGGCCACGGTCTGGAGGTTGTTCTTCACCCGGTGGTGGATCTCGCGGATCGTGGCGTCCTTGTAGAGCAGCAGCCGCTCGTGGCGCCGCAGCTCCGTGACCTCCCGCACCAGCATCAGCCCACCGAGCACCTGGTGGCCACGGGTCAGGGGCAGGAGCCGGCGCAGCACCACCGTGCCCCTGGCCTCCACCTCGGACTCGAGGGGTTCACCGTCGGCCAACGCCTCGAGCACGGCGGTGTCGTCGAGGTCGAAGTCACCGAGGTTGCGCCCCATCACCGCCCCGGAGACCCCGAGCCGGCGGTAGGCGCTCATCGCGTTGGGGGAGGCGTAGATCACCGTGCCCGCCGGGTCGAGCCGCATCAACCCATCGCCCACGCGGGGCGCCAGCTCGCGGTCGCTGACGTGACCGGGGAAGGGGAACTCGCCGTCCGCCAGCATCTGCGACAGCTCGTCGGCGGCCTGCAGGTAGGTCAGCTCGAGCTGCGAGGGTGCGCGCACCATCGACAGGTTGGCCTCCCGCGAGACCACCGCGATCGTCCGACCGTCGAAGGACAGCGGGATGGCCTCCTCGCGCACGGGGACGCCGGTGGACCAGTCGGGGTCGCCGTCGCGGACGATGCCGCCACCGTCCATGGCCCGGGCCACCGCGGGCCGTTCCCGGGGTGAGAGCACCGCCCCGACCAGGTCCTCCTGATAGATCGTCGGCGCGGTGTACGGCCGGATCTGTGCCACGACCACCAGGGCGTCGGCCTCGTGGTCCCGGGTGAACAGCAGCAGGTCGGAGAAGGACAGGTCCGCGATGATCTGCCAGTCCGAGACCACGGCGTTGAGGGCGTCGAGTTCCGGGCCGTGCAGACCGGCCCGCCGCTCCGCGAGCGCCTCGAGGGAGGACACGCTCACCCCTTGAGGAAGCGCTGCAGCTGCTGCAGGGGCACGGCCTCGCGGATGTGCTCGAAGGCGCGACGTTCGATGTCGCGTGTCTCGCTCAGGGACAACCCCAACGCACGGGCGGTGTCCGCCAGATCGTGGGGGTGACCGTCCTTGAGGCCCATGCGCAGTTCCAGCACCTGCCGCTGGGTCTCGGGGAGGCGGGCGAGCACCTTCTCCAGGGGCTGCTTGAGCTCCTCCGCGGGACTGTTGGCCCGTGGCGCGCGCTTCTTGCCGCCGCCGGGCGATCCCTGGCGACGTCCCTGGCCCTGGCGCTGTGGACCCTTGCGCGATGCATCGCTCACGGACAGCAGCCTAGCGACCCCGCCACACCGGGTCGCGGCGTTCGAGGAACGCCGCGATGCCCTCCGCGGCATCCTCGGTCTGGACCTGGAGGTCGAGCATCCCGTGCAGGTAGGCCATGGCCGCGCCCGGCTCCATCGACCGGGCCTCGAGGTAGCTGCGCCGCCCCAGTGCCAGGGCCAGCGGGGCGCCTCGGACGAGCTCGGCCGCAAGGTCTGCGACGGCGGTGTCCAACTGCGCCCGGGGCACCACCCGGTTGACCAGCCCGAGCCGCTCGGCCTCCAGTGCCGGGTAGCGCCGCCCGGTCATCATCCACTCCAGGGCCCGCTTCGGCCCGAGGTGCTGGACGAGCAGGGCCGAGATGATGTGGGGCCACAGACCGACGTGCACCTCCGGGGTCCCGAAGGTGGCGTCGTCCACCGCCACCAGCAGGTCACAGGACAGGGCCACGCCCAGCCCACCGGCCAGGGCGTGGCCGTTGATCCGACCGACCAGGGGGGTGGACAGGGACTCCGTGGTGGCGAACAGGCGGCGCAGCAGGCCCCGCTGCTCGTGGCCCTCGACCGCCGAGGGGTCGGAGGTCAACCCCGAGCGCAGGTCCGCTCCCGCGCAGAAGGCCTTCTCCCCCGCTCCCGTGAGGACGATCACCCGCACCTGCGGGTCCTCGTCGGCCGCCGCCAACGCGGAGATCAACCCGTCCAGCGTGGCGGCGTCCAGGGCGTTGCGTGCCTCGGGGCGCTCGATCGTGACGGTGGTGACCGCACCCGTGTGTGCCACACCGACGCTCATCCTCGTGCCTCCCCATCCGGGTCCGAGCCGTGCGGCCGCCACCTTACGTGCCGTGCCGCCTGCCGGACGTCCCGGCGCGTGCAACACTGCCGCCAGCCGACAGGAGCTGCCGTGCCCTTCACGATCGCCGTGCTGGCCCTGGGCGTGGTGCTCTCCTGGTCGCGGGGCGGACGCCTGCGCCGCGTCGCGCACGCGGAGCTGCGCGCCACCTGGCTGCTGTTCACGGGCGTGGCCGTACAGGTGGGCGTCGACGTGGCCGCGGGCCGGGGGTTGCTCCCCGACGCGGGGCTGTCGGGCTGGACGCTGCTCCTGCTCAGCCAGCTCCTGGTGGTCGCCTTCCTGGTGGTCAACCGCGACCTGCCGGGGACCTGGCTCGTGGCTGCGGGCCTGCTGCTCAACGCCACGGTGATGGCGGCCAACCGGGCGATGCCCGTCGATCCGGCCGCCATCGCGGCGCTTGGCATCGAGGGGGCCACCGTCGCTCCGGGCAAGCACACGCTGCTGACCGCGGACACCCACCTGCCGTGGCTGGCGGACATCATCCCCGTCCCGTGGCTGCGGTCGATCCTGTCGGTGGGCGACCTCGTGCTCGCCGTCGGCCTGGTGCCGATGACCCACGCGGTCATGACCAGCGAGCCCCAGGCGTCCAGCTAGCGCACTCAGGCAGGCTGGCGCTGCGCCGCCCGGTCGACGACCCGCGTCAGCGCCGCGACCACCTCGATGTCGCCGACCTCCCGCACCAACCGGACCATGACCTCGGAACGCTGCCCGGGCGCGTGGGGGTCGGGTGCGTAGCTGTCGAGCTCACAGCAGGCCACGACGATGCGTGCGGGCAGGCCGATGCCGGCGCGGGGCAGCTCGTTGACCCGGGCCTGGGCCTCGACGATCGCCGCCACCCGGTCGAGATCCCCCACCTCGCGGAGCACCTCCCCGCCCGCCGCCGCGAGCTCGTGCTGGGGCGCCGGCACCTCGCGCTCCAGCTTGATGCGCCCGAGCTCGTGCAGGTGCGAGGCGCGGACGGTCTCCGCCACCGTGCCCGCATCCAGTCCGAGCTCCAGCGCGACGGCCCGGGCCAGCTCCGCCACACGGACGCCATGGTCCGCCGGCACGGTCCCCAGCTGCTCGGGCAGTCGTGACATCGCGCGGATGGTCTGGTCGTAGGCCCGCTGGCCCAGTGCCAGGCGGTCCAGACCCGTCCGGGCGGCCGCCAGGGGCAGGAGCATCGTGGGCAGCGTCCAGGCACCCAGCACCGGGTGGACCAGTGCGCCGAGGCATGCCGTCGCCACGATCGAGGTGGCGACCAGTCGGTTGCGGTGGATCTCCTCGGCCACGCGTCGCCAGAGGAAGGCGAAGCCCACCTCGCCACGTGACAGGGACTCCACCGTGGGGACGCCGACGAGCACGCCTACCCCGACAGCAGCCGCCGCACCGAGGTTGAGGGTGGCCGCGGCCCCGGCCTCGACGCTCCCGGTCCAGGTGTCGGGCCCCAGCGCCGCACCGATCGCGGCGACGCCGCACAGCGACCAGGCGCCCAGGGCTCGTCGCAGCACGACGAGGACGGCGGGTGGTTCGCGGTCGAGGGCGCAGGCGCCGACGTAGGCGCTGGCCGCGATGGCGGCCACCACCGGCGGGGAGGCGCCGAGCAGGACGCCAGCACCGATGACCGCGAGGGAGGTCGGCACGGCCCGGCCGTCGGCGAGGCGGATCGGCAGCCGCTCCATGACGGTCGCGGCCGCGAGGAACAGCAGGGCGTCGATGCCGCTGAGCTGCAACTGCAGCGCGTCCTGGACGTCCAGCACCCACCACAGGGAGCCGATCAGCCCAGCCACCACGATCACGGCGGCACGTGCGACGAACACGTCGGAGCCCTTCACGCCTCACCATCCCGGGACCGGCTGCGGCCCACTGGCGTCGAGGACCCCTCGTCGGTCCCGGGCTGCTGCTCCTCGTCGCGCCGGCTCTGCCACACAGCCCGTGAACGACGCAGTTCGCCCACGGGTGCGTCAGGGATGGCAGCGCCACCGAGCGCCTGCTCGGAGGCGAAGTCGCAGGTGGGCTCCCACCCGATCCGGCGCACACACGCGGCCAGAGCCGCCACCACCTCGCCGTCGAACTGCGCTCCGGAGCACCGTTCGAGCTCCTCGATGGCTTCCTCGATGCCCAGGGCGCGGCGGTAGGAGCGGGTCGAGGTCATCGCGTCGAAGGCGTCGACCGCCGTCACGATGCGCACCAGCCGGGACAGGTGCGCATCACCTACCCCGTGGGGGTAGCCCCGGCCGTCGAGCCGTTCGTGGTGGTAGCGGACGATGTCGATCTCGGGCTGCAGGAAGTCGATGTCGTGCAGGATGTCCACGCCGATGGTGGGGTGCTCCTGCATCCGGGCGAACTCGTCGTCGTCGAGGGGGCCCGGCTTGTTGATGATGCACAGGGGCACGCCGATCTTGCCGACGTCGTGGAGCAGGGCGGCGTACTTGGTGATGCGGCGTTCCTCGTAGCCGACGCCGAGCTCCTCGGCCACCAGCACCGACAGCTCGGAGACCCGCTCGGAGTGACCCCGGGTGTAGAGGTCCTTGATCTCGATCGCCTTCACGAAGCTCCGGACCAGACGTTCGTAGGCCTCGTCGAGCTCCTGGAAGGCGAGCAGTCCATGCCGGGCGATGAGTGCGGGGACGGCCATGAGCAGCAGGGCCCACCAGGAGGCACGCTCGATCACCACGACGGTGAGGACCGCGATCCCGACGTAGGGGATCTGCA
>SKTN01000423.1 GCA_007117945.1 Nitriliruptoraceae bacterium
AACAGGGTCGCCTCCGCACCGGACATGATGTCGATCGCGTCCTGCTTGGTGCCGTTGCGCACCACCTCGACGTCGGCACCCTCGAGCAGGGGCGCCACATGGGCGTCCCAGTAGACCTGCTCCGCCGGCTCGTTGATCTTCACGGCCATCTTCAGGTGCCGGCCCAGCAGCGCTGCGACGCGCACCGCGACCTCCGGACCCTTCTCCACGTTGGCGCGACCGACGAAGGCGAGGTGGCGATCCGCATCCGCCTCGGCACGGAAGGGGTGCTCGGTGAGGCTGATGCCGTTGTGGACCATGTGCTCGACCGTGACCCCGTCAGGTGCACGGGAGCGCTGGTCCTCGCTGATCGCGACCCGGTGGAGGGCGTCACCGAGGGCTCGGTGGAAGACCTCGACCTCCGGCACCCAGGGGCCGTGCAGGGTGTGCACGACCGGCGGACCCTCCAGCAGCGCCCCGAAGGCGGCGCCGGCGAACCCGGAGTGGTCGTGGATGACATCGAAGGCGTCGCGGCGGTGGTAGCCCGCGACGACGTGGATCAGCTCATGGCAGGTCGAGCCGAGCTCAGCGCTGGGGGGCACATCGAACACCGTCTGCAGGGTGGCCTTCGACGTCGATCCTCCGCTGGCCAGCAGCGTGACGTCATGGCCGGCATCGACCAGCCCGTCGGTCAACTGGGCGAGGACCTGCTCGATACCGCCATACCCCTGCGGCGGGACGGTGAACCAGGGTGGGGCGATCTCCAGGATGCGCATACGAGCCTCACGGGTCATGACCGGAGGCTCGGCGGGATCCCGGATCGGTGGTCGCCCCAAGGGTGCTGCTGACGGTGCCGGTGCTGCACACGGGTGGGGAGGCGAGGGACGGGGCAGGAGGCCCAGGAACGGCCCTCGAACACCAAGGGTACTGCCACGACGACCTCACGTCCGGCCGGGCGGCCCGCCCCCGGCCCCGGCCGTGGCCGTGACAGGTGCAGCGATGGCGCGTGCCCGCGACGCCATCACGGTCGTCACGGGCACGCGGGTCGTGCAGCGCAGGGCGCGCCTGAGGTCAGTGCAGCACCATGCCGCCGTCGATCATCAGCAGCTGGCCGGTCATGTAGTCGCTCTCCGGGCTCGCGAGGAAGGACGCCGTACCCACGATGTCCTCCGGGTAGGAGTAGCGCTGCATCAGGATCATGTTCTGGGCGATGCTGTCCATCGACTCACCGGGCGTGGAGAACTTGCCGATCTCCACCAGGTCGCGATCGAGCTGCTCCCACATCTCCGTGCGCACCACGCCGGGCGCGTAGCCGTTGACCGTGATGTTGTGCTCGATGAGCGCCTTCGCGCTGCCCTTGATCAGGCCGAGGACCGCGTGCTGGCTCATCGAGTAGACGATCACGTCGTCGAAGGCGTCACGCGAGAGGATCGAACCGACGTTGATGATCTTGTAGGGGTGGTCCTGCCTGCCCTGCGCGACCATCTGCGCCACGACGGCCTGCATCACGTTGAGCTTGCCCCAGGCGTTGACATCGTTGATGCGCTCGTAGTTCTCGCGCGTGATGTCGGCGAAGAACAGGGGCTTGTTGATGCCGGCGTTGTTGAGCAGGACGTTGATGCTGCCGAAGGCCTCCACGGTGTGCGCCACCGCGTCCCTGGCATCCTGCTGGTCGGTGACGTCGAGCCTGACGTGGGTGGCCTCACCACCCGCAGAACGGATCTCCTCGGCGACCTGCGCCACACCATCGACGTTGATGTCACCCAGGCACACCTTGGCGCCCTGCGCCGCGTAGTGCTTGCCGACCGCCGCGCCCATCCCCTGTGCGGCGCCGGTGATCAGGACGTGCTTCCCACTCAGACGTGTCGTGTCCATCGGATGTCTCCCTCAGCCGTTCCTACTGCGTGTCTCCCGGACCACGGTGACGGCCGCCGGCGGGGATCGCGATCCGTCCAGGCATCGAGCTCCCCGCCCGCGGCGTGCCGATCACCACTCAGGTTCGACGTCGGGGTCCTCGGCGTTGTCGATGGTCACCTTCACGTCCGGCATGAAGCGGACGATGCGCTCACCCGGGTCCTGGGTCAGGACCTCGTGCATGAGGGTCACGGCGTTCTCGCCGTCCCAGGAGGACGACTGGAACACCTTGCCGTCCAGGGACCCGTCGATGACCAGGGGGTTGCCGAGGAAGGTGTTGCCGATCGAGGTGATGATCAGGTCGGCGGGGTCGATGTCCCGGGCACGGAGCGCGTCGATCGCGCCGGCGACCATGGTGTCGTCAGCGGCGTAGACCCCCTGGATGTTCGCTGCGCCCACGGCGGTGATCATCTCCGAAGCGGCGATCTGGGACTCGTCGGCGTTCCAGTTGCCCGGCTGGCGGGCAAGGATCTCCACGTTGGAGCACTGCTCGTCGATCGTGTCCTCGAAGCCGTTCTCACGGTTGATCGCGGTCGAGTTCCCGGTCAAGCCGTTGATCATGATGATGCCGATGTCCTCGCCGTCGGCGAACTCGCACATCAACTCCGCGGAGGCCGCGCCCTGGCCGTAGGTGTCGGGCCCGGAGTAGCCGCGGGTGAGCTCCTCGTCCTCGGGGTTGACGTCGGAGTTGGTGACGGTCACGGGGATGCCCGCATCGTTGGCGGCCTGCAGGCAGGGACGCACGGTGTCACCCACCGCCGGCCACAGGATGATCCCGTCAGGCTGCGCGGCGACGGCCACCTCGCAGTCACTGGCCTGGGTGTCGGCGTCGTACTGCGAGTTGGTGATGGTCAGCGAGATGCCGAGTTCGGCGGCTGCCTCCTCCATGGGCGGCAGGTAGGTGGTGCCGTAGGGCTGGTCGTTGCCCTGGGGCAGGAGGGCGTAGACCATGAACTCGGCGTCATCGGGATCCGCCCCGGCTTCCTCGGCGTCCTCCGCGCCGTCGTCAGCCCCACCATCGGCGCCGTCATCACCAGCGGCGTCCTCGCCGGCAGCATCCTCGTTGGCATCGGTCGTCGTGTCGTTCGAGCCGTCGTCGCCGCAGGCCGCGAGGAACAGTGCCCCAGCGGTCAGCAGCCCGACGAGCCCGGTGAGGCGTCGCGTTCGCATGGTTCATCTCCCTTGTCGTAGCGCACTGAGTGAGCCCGCCGGGCATCGACGGACGAGGAGCGTCAACCGGTCGGTTGCCGCTCGGAACGGCTCCGGAAGAGGCCGCGAGCTGTGACCGCCGCCGCCCGGAGACTGCTGGGATCGGTGATGACCGCGAGGAGCAGCACCGAGCCGATCACGATGTTCTGGACGTCCACCTGGACCCCGGAGAGCGTGAGCGCCACCTGGAGCATGCCGAGGGCGGACGCCCCGATCAGGGTCCCGAAGACCGAGCCCCGGCCACCGTTGAGGAGCACCCCACCGATGATGGCCGCGGCGAAGCTCGCGAGCAGCACCGTCGAACCCGCGGTCGGGTCGGCGGCGGTGCGCTCCAGGGTGTTGATCACCCCGGCGAGCGCTGAGATGAAGCCGGAGATCATGAACCCGGTGAACACCCGTCGCACGACGGGGATGCCGGCGTCGCGAGCAGCCTGACGGTTACCGCCCACCGCGTAGAACTCGCGACCGACGCGGACGTGGGACAGGAAGATGTAGAGGGCCACGAAGGCGACGATGAAGAGCAGCATCCTGGGCGTCAACGGCCCGATGACCGGCTGCCCGAAGGCGATGCCCGCGTCCACATCGGCGATACGGACCGGTGCCTCCCCGGAGATCACGAAGGCCGCACCCCGGAGGAAGAACAGCATCCCGAGCGTCGCGATGAAGGAGTTGATGCCCACCACCACCACGAAGAACGCGTTGACCGCCCCGACGATGAGGCCGGTGGCGAGCGCCGCCAGGACCCCGACCGCCAGGCTGTCGAAGCTGGCCATGATGACACCCGAGACCGCCAGGGTGCTGGCCACGGCGAGGTCGAGCTCACCCATGAGGATGACCGCGGTCAACCCGAGCGCCACCAGACCGACCAGGGCGATCCGGCCGAGCGTGACCTCGTAGGAGGTCCAGACCAGGGGCTCGAAGAGCAGCGTGAAGACCCACACCACCATGAGGAGGGCCACCGCACGACCCTCGGTCCGGCGCGAGAGGATCAGGCGTACCCGCGCGACCAGCCCGTCGCTGGTGGACAGGTCCGCCTGCTCCTCAGAGGGCGGCCTGGGATCGGTCTGTGTCTGGCTCATGCTGCCCTCGTCTTCCTGGCAAGTGCGTCCACGGAGACCGCCAGCACGATCAGCAGCCCGATCGCCATCTGCTGGAAACCGAAGCCCAACCCTGAGAGCACCATGATGTTGGTGAGCACGCTCACGAACACCACCCCGAGCAGCGTTCTCATCACGCTGCCCCGGCCACCGAAGACGCTGGTGCCGCCCACGATGATCGCCGCCAGTGCACGGAAGTCGTACCCGTCGGACATCGATGACACCGCGGTGTTGGAGAAGGCCGCGAGGACGAAGCCCCCCAGCATGGCCCCCAACGCCGACATGGTGAAGGCACCGATGACCACCAGCGGGGTGTTCACGCCCGCCAACCGGGTGGCCTCCCGGTTCGAGCCGTAGGCGCGCACCATGAACCCGAAGTTGGTCCGCGTGAGCACCAGCGAGAGCAGCACCGTGACCACGATGAACAGGATCATGGCCAGGGGCAGGGGCCCGATCCGGGTCGTTCCGAAGGTGCGGATCGGGCCGTCGCTCTCACCGAAGTAGATGCTGCCGCCCGTCAGCCACCGCAGGAGTCCCAGGCCGATGAAGGTGGTCGACAGCGTCACGATGACCGCGTTGGCCTTGAACACCCCGACGGCGATCCCGTTGACGATGCCGTAGACCAGCGCGATCGCGATGGCGAAGAGGATCGCGGGCACGAGTCCCACGGCGTTGGTGACGGCGATGAGCACGACCGCGGCAGTCGCGACCTGCGCCACGACGGAGAGGTCGAGGTAGTTGCCGCTGATCACCACGAAGGTCATGCCTGCAGCCACGATGCCGATCGGTGCGGCCCGGTTGAACACGTCCGTGAGGTTCGGCAGGCTGGCGAACCCGTCGATGAAGACCACCGCGAACAGCACGAGCACGGCGGTGAAGAGGAAGATGCCCTGCTGTGCCATCCACTCGGACAGCTTGAAGGCTCGGGTCTCGAGCTCCTGCTCGACCTGTGCCGCCGGTGGCAGGGTCCTGGTCCCTGATGCGGTCTTCGGTGTCATGCGGCATCCACCTCCCGCTGGCCCGACGCCAGCGCCATGACCGTGGTCTCCTCCGCCTCTCCAGCGGAGAGCACCCCGACGATGCGACCATCACGGACCACGTGGATCGTGTCGGACAGTTCGAGGAGCTCAGGAAGATCGGAACTGACCACCAGCACGGCGGCGCCCTGGTCCGCCAGCTCCCTGATCAGCCGATGGATCTCCACCTTGGCACCGACGTCGACACCGCGGGTCGGTTCATCGAGCACGATCACGTCCGGCTCGCGCCCCAGCCACTTGGCGAGCACCACCTTCTGCTGGTTGCCCCCGCTGTACTGGCCGACCTCGCGGTGGATCTCCGGGGGACGCAGGTTGACCGCCTCGGCGAGCGAGGTGGCGAACTCCGCGATCCGACGACGCTGCAGCACGAAGGCGCGTGACAGCGCGGAGCGGTTGGGCAGGGCGATGTTGTCGACCACGGTCATCGTCAGGGCGAGCCCGTCGCTGCGACGCTCCTCCGGGATGTAGGCGACACCAGCGGCGATGGCCGCCCGGTAGCTGACGATCCGGCGCGTCCTGCCCTGCAGCGTGATCGTGGTCTCCCCACCGGTACGGGGGTCGGCGCCGAGCATCGCGCGCACCAGCTCCGTCCGGCCGGCGCCGACCAGGCCGCCGAGGCCGACGATCTCTCCTGCACGCACGTCGAGATCGATGTCATTGACGCCTGGGGCCCTGAGGCCGCGCGCAGACAGCACCACCTCACCGATCTTCGGGTCCTGACGACGGCTCTCCCGGTCGAGCTGCAGGTCGCGGCCCACCATGTACTCCACGACCGACTCCGGCGTGAGGTCCTCGATGCCCTTGCTGGCGACGAGGGAGCCGTCACGCAGGACCGTGACGCGGTTGCAGATGGCGAAGATCTCCGGGATGCGGTGGGAGATGTAGACGATCGCCAGCCCCCGTCCGGCCAGCCGCGTGAGCATGTCGAGCAGGTACTCGGTCTCCGCGGGGGTCAGGGTCGCCGTCGGCTCGTCGAGGATCAGCACCTGCGGCTTGCGCGCGATCGCCCGGGCGATCTCGACGAACTGCCGTAACGCCACGGACAGCCGAGCGATCGGCTCGTCGAGATCGACGGCGACACCGATCTCCTTGAGCGCCTCGGCGGCGACGCGTCGCTGCTCACGGCCATCGATGAAGCCGGACCAGGTGGGGGTCGAACCGAGGAGGATGTTCTCCGCGACGGTCATCTCGGGCACCAGGCTGAGCTCCTGGTGGACCAGGGACACGCCCGCGTCGAGGGCAGCCCGCGTGTCACCGGGGTCGAGGAGGGCGCCGTCGACGTGGACCTCCCCCTCGTTGGGGGCCAGGACACCGGCCAGGACCCGCATCAGGGTCGACTTCCCGGCGCCGTTCTCCCCGACCAGGCCGTGGATCTCGCCGCGGGCCACGGTGATGCTGACATCGTCGACCGCGACGGTCCCACCGAACCGCTTGACGACGTTCCGCGCCTCGATGACCGGGGCCGTGTCGCCGTCCGAGGGCACCTGCCCGCCGGGTGCGTCTGCTGCTGCCGTCATCCGCCTGTGACCCCTCCCTTGCCCGCAGGCTCGGCGCCCGGAGGCGGGGAACCTGCGTCGGCACCCTCCCGAGTGACCGACCGCCCGTCGCGACCCTCCCGAGGTCGCAATCGATTGCGTTTTGTTGCACACTACGACGCTCGTACCGGCCTGTCAAGAGCGACGTGCCGCGAACCTCGTCCCGCACCTTCCCGCTATCGTTTGCACGCGCTTGCGACTGGAGACTGCGTGCCGAAGGTCACCCTGAAGGATGTGGCGGCCCGAGCGGGGGTCCACACCTCGACCGCGTCGCGGGCGCTCGACCCCGCCAAGGGCTCGATGGTGCACGAGGCCACGGTCGCCCGGGTCCGCGCGGCTGCGGAGGAGCTCGGCTACCAGGGCGATGCCGTCGCCAGTGGCCTGCGCCGTGGCCGCACCAACACCCTCGGGATCGTGGTGGCGGACCTCGGCAACCCCTTCATCGCGCCCGTGGTCCGAGGTGTGGAGAACCATCTGGATGGTCGGGGCCTCATGGCGCTGATCGCGGAGACGCGCGATGAGCACGAACGGATGAACCGTGTGCTGCGCAACCTGGCAGCGCGACGGGTCGATGCGGTGATCGTCACGGCCGCACGCAGTGGCGACGAACGTGTCCTGCGCAAGGCGCAGCAGCAGATGCCCGTCGTGCTGGCCGTACGGCACCTCCCCGGCTCCGGCATCCCGGCGATCACCCACGACGACGAGCGCGGCGGCCGACTCGCTGCCGAGCACCTCCTCGAGCACGGACACCGGCGGATCGCACAGTTGTGCGGACCCCGTGACATCTCGTCCTTCCGGGGACGAGCGGCCGGCTTCCGCGAACGTCTCCGTGAAGAGGGCATCGAGGTCATCGAGGTGGACGACACCGCGCGACGCCCCATCCTGCTGGAGGGCCGCCGGCTGATGGAACTGCTCCTCGCCGGGTGGAGCGAGGCGCCGACCGCGGTGTTCGCCCACAACGACCTCATGGCCTTCGGCGCCCTGCAGGCCCTGGCTGGTCAGGGCCTGTCCTGTCCTCAGCACGTCGCGGTCATCGGCTACAACGACACGCCGATGACCGGGTTCACGGATCCGCCCATCACCACCGTACGCCTGCCGGGCTACGAGGTCGGTCGCATGGCAGCCGACCTCGCGGCGACGCTGATCGACGACCGCGAGCACCAGGGCAACTCGCTGTCGCTCCCCCCGGTGCTCGTCCCACGCAACTCGACGCTCGGCTGGCGTGCCGAGGGTTGAGCGCCGCGCCCGGGCGCCGCGGCGCCGCCGGGATCAGGCCTCCCAGTCGACCGCGATGTACTTCGCCTCGAGGAACTCGAGCAGGCCCTCGTGCCCACCCTCGCGGCCGAGCCCGCTCTGCTTGACCCCGCCGAAGGGGGCCGCCGGGTCGGAGATGAAGCCGCGGTTGACCCCGACCATGCCCGCATCGACCCGCTCCGCGACGCGCAGCGCCCGGGCGAGGTCGCCGGAGTAGACGTAGGCCGCCAGGCCGAAGGGGGTGTCGTTGGCGACCCTGACCGCCTCCTCCTCGGAGGCGAAGGTGACCACGGGCGCGACGGGACCGAAGATCTCCTGGGTGAGGATCGGGTCGTCAGCCGACACGTCGCCCAGCACGGTGGGTTCGAAGAAGCTACCGACACCCTGGCGTGGACCGCCACCGACGAGTGCCTTCGCTCCGGAGCCGATCGAGGCCTCGACCATCTGCGCGATGTCATCACGGGCCGTGGCGGTGATCATCGGGCCGACCTCGTTGTCGGGGTCGGTGCCCGGACCCACCTTGAGGGCAGCCATCCGCTCCGCGAGCCGGCTGGTGAACTCCTCGGCGACCGCCTCCTCCACCAGGAACCGGTTGGCCGCGATGCAGGACTCCCCGGCGTTGCGCATCTTCGCGACCATCGCGCCGTCGACAGCCGCCTCGATGTCGGCATCTGCGAACACGAGGAAGGGCGCGTTGCCGCCCAACTCCATGGAGCAGTTGAGGACCTTGTCCGCCGCCTGTCGCAGCAGGAGACGCCCGACCTCCGTGGACCCGGTGAAGGAGAGCTTGCGGGTGGCGGGATGCTCGAGCATGGCCTCGACGACGGGTCCCGGGTGCCGTGCGGTGACCACGTTGACCACACCGGCGGGGGCACCCGCCTGTTCCATCAGGTGGGCGATCGCCAGGGCGGTCAGGGGTGTCTCGGATGCAGGCTTGAGCACCACGGTGCAGCCCGCGGCCAGCGCCGGACCGATCTTGCGGGTGGCCATGGCCGCAGGGAAGTTCCACGGGGTGATCAGGACCGAGACACCGACGGGCTGGAGCACGGTGAGGATGCGTTTGTCCCCGCCCGGGGCGTGCTGGACGTGGCCAGCGCCGCGGACCGCCTCCTCGGCGAACCACCGGTAGAACTCGGCGGCGTAGGTGACCTCACCCTCGGCATCCCGTCGGCTCTTCCCGCCCTCGAGCGCGATGAGCTCCGCGAGGGCGTCGCGGTGCGCGATCATCAGCTCGTAGGAGCGCCGCAGGATCTCCCCGCGTGCCCGTGGTGGGGTCGCTGCCCAGCTGTCGGCGGCGGCAGCGGCCGCGTCCACGGCGGCACGGCCGTCGTCCGGCGAGCCGCTCGCCACGTCGGCCAGGACCTCGTCGGTAGCTGGGTCGAGCACCTCGATGCGCTCGCCGTCCGACGCGTCCCGCCACTGGCCACCGATGTAGAGACCGGTGGGCAGATCGGCGATGGGCAGGGCGTGGGAGCTCACTGGACGACCTTCTGAGCTGCTTCCACGATGCGCTCGACCGAGGGCAGGAACTCGTCCTCCAGCGCGTCGGCACTCGGCAGGGGGATGTGGGGGGTCGTGACACGGGTGAGGGGGCCGTCGAGGTGCCAGAAGCACTCCTCGGCGACGATCGACACGATCTCCGCCCCCCAGCCGACCAGCCGCGGGTTCTCCTCCACCGTCACCAGACGACTGGTGCGCTTGACGGACTCGATCACGGTGGCCGTGTCCAGCGGGACCAGGCTTCGCAGGTCGATGACCTCCGCGGAGATGCCGATCTCATCGAGCTCCTCAGCGGCCGCCACCGCCCGGGGCACCATCGACGCGAGGGCGACGATCGTCACGTCGGTGCCGGAGCGCACCGTCGTCGCGACACCGAGCTCGTCGACGATCTCCCCGTCGGGCACCTCGCCCTTGCTCGGGTAGAGGGACTTCTGCTCGAAGAACATGACCGGATCAGGATCGCGGATCGCCGCGGCCAGCAGGCCGATGACGTCGCGGGGGTTGGAGGGGGCCACCACCTTCAGGCCCGGGATCGCCATCGCCCAGTTCTCCACCGCCTGCGAGTGCTGCGCGCCGAAGCGCAGCCCCCCACCGTTAGCGGTGCGGATCACCAGCGGCATCGTGACCTGGCCGTCGGTCATGTACCGGGTCTTCGGGATCTCCACGGCGACCAGGTCCCAGCAGGTCGCCAGGAAGTCGGAGAACATGATCTCCGCCACCGGCTTCAGGCCGGTCATCGCCGCGCCCATGGCGGCGCCGAGGATCGCCTCCTCGGAGATCGGGGTGTCGCGCACACGGTCGGGGCCGAACTCCTCGAGCAGGCCCTTGGTGGCCTTGAACACGCCACCGGCCGCAGCGACGTCCTCGCCGATGAAGAACACGGACGGGTCGCGCCGCATCTCCTGGGCGAGGCCCCTCGCCACGGCATCCCGGTAGGTGATCAGTTCCGCCATGATGCGCCCCCATCGGCCCAGAGGTTGGTGTACGCGGCCTCGATCGCGGGTGGTGGGGCCGCTTTCGCCGCCTCGGTGGCGGCGTCGACATCGGCCGCGGCCTCCACCTCGATGCCGGTGAGCACGTCCTCAGCCACACCGCGGGACAGCAGGCGTTCGCGGTAGGTCGGGACGGGGTCGCGCGACAACCACTCCGCGACCTCCTCGTCCGGCCGGTACTGGCCGGGATCTGCGCGCGAGTGCCCGCCGTGGCGGTAGGTCTTGGCCTCGATCAGCGACGGGCCACCCCCGTCACGCGCACGCTCGATCGCCGTGGTCGCGACCTCGCACACCGCGTCAGGGTCGTTGCCGTCGACGATGATGGACTCCAGCCCGTACGCGGAGGCGCGGTCGGCAGCCGGGTGCTCCACGGCGGTGACGTCGCCGATCGGGGTGTACTCCATGTACAGGTTGTTCTCGCACACGAACACCACGGGCAGGTTCCACACCTTGGCCAGGTTCAGCGCCTCGTGGAAGGCACCGATGTTGGTGGTGCCGTCGCCGAAGAAGCACACCGTGACCTGTCCGGTCCCGCGGACCTGTGCTGACCAGGCCGCCCCGTTGGCGATCGGTAGGTGGGCACCGATGATGGCGTAGGAACCCATCGCGCCGTGCTCGACGCTGGTCAGGTGCATGGAGCCACCCTTGCCGCCGCACACGCCGTTGGCACGACCCAGCAGCTCGCCCATCACGCCGGCCATGGGCGTGCCCCGGGCCAGGGTGTGCGCGTGGCCACGGTAGGTGGCGAAGGTGTAGTCGTCCTCGCGCATCGCCTCCCCGAAACCGGCGGCGATGGCCTCCTGGCCGAGCGAGAGGTGGGAGGTGCCCTTGACCAGGCCCTCCATGAACAACCGGTACGCCCGCTCCTCGAAGGAGCGGATCCGGAAGATCTGGCGGTACAGACCGAGCCAGACCTGCTCCTCGGGGGAGGTGTCCTCGGTGGGCTCGGCGATCTCTGTGACAGACATGGGTCCTCGCTCAGTACTCGTTGGTGACGACCAGTTCCTCCGCGGGGAAGAGCGTGAGCAGCTCGGCACCGCCGGCGGTGACGACGACCTCCTCCTCGATGCGTGCAGCAGAGTGACCGTCGGAGGCGGGCCAGAAGGTCTCCAGGGCGAAGACCATCCCTTCCTTGATCTCCACCGGGTTCTCCGGGGAGTTGAGCTTGGAGATCACGGGACGCTCGTGGAGGCCGAGGCCGAGGCCGTGACCGAACTGCAGCCCGAAGGCCTCCATCTCCGAGGAGAAGCCGAACTCGGTGGCATCCGGCCACAGTCGGGCGATCTCGTCGGTGCCCACACCGGGCTTGACCATCTCGATCGCGGCGTCGATCAGCTCACGGGCGGTCTTGTAGGCGTCGCGATGCGCCTGGGTCGCCCGCCCGACCGCGAAGGTGCGGTAGTAGCAGGTGCGGTAGCCGTTGAAGGCGTGGATGATGTCGAAGTACGCCTGGTCACCGGGGCGGATGAGCCGGTCGGAGAACACGTGCGGGTGCGGGCTGCACCGCTCGCCGGCGATGGAGTTGATCGCCTCCACCTGCTCGGAGCCCATCTCGAAGAGCCGCTTGGTGGCCAGGGCGACGATGTCCGACTCGCGGACGCCCGGCTTCAGCGCCTCGTAGATGTCGTGGTAGACGCCGTCCACCATGGAGGCAGCCTGGGAGAGCAGCAGGATCTCGTCGATGTTCTTGATCTCTCGGGCGTCGAGCATCACCTGCTGACCGTCACGGATGTCCAGGCCCTCCGCTTCCAGCGCCCGGAGGAACGGGATCTCGGTCACGTCGACACCGACGGGCATGTCAGCGACACCCTCGTCACGCAGCACCGCCGCGATCTCCGCCGCCGCCCCGTGCGGCAGCCCACCGTCGGGGGCGATCGCGCCCTGCAGGCCGGCGTTCCCGCCGCGCGACTGCTCCGGCAGCAGCCACGGCGAGTGCA
>SKTN01000208.1 GCA_007117945.1 Nitriliruptoraceae bacterium
ACCAGACGTCGTGTCGCGTCCTGGTAGGGATGTCGAACACGGTCGTGATCTGGGGGAACCTGAGGGTAAGGACGTCACTGGACGCGTCGTTTGGCGAGCATGTCTTGCAGAACCACTGCACCGTGTAGGGCGACGCACGCGGCTGCCAAGGTGACCAGCCACGGCAACTCGGCCGGGAAGGCGGAAGCCGTCTCCGCAAGCTCGAGCGCAAAGAGCCACGAGGCTACGGCGCCAACCGGCACGATTGCACCGACCCAGAACGGCATCCGAACCTTCCGGACGCGCATGCCCAGCACGAGGCTGCTACCAACGAGCGCAATGCAAACTGGTGCGAGGCCGCGATTGTCCATGGCTACAAGGGCCGCTGATAGGACGACAGCTCCCAGTCCTCTTGCCACGACCTGCGTCGTAGATCGGTTCGGGATGGACCGATGGTACACATGGAACCCTAGGCCGAGCGTGAGACCGGCGAGAAGAAGATGCATCCCAAGGTCCGCCCAAACGGCTATCAGTGCGACGAGAGTGGCAAGAATACTGAGGAGCCAAACAGTTCTTCCGGGAGCTTGACTCGACCAGCGCCACGAGGCAACGGCCAGTAGGAACACGCTCATAGCCGAGATCATGCCGACCCTGATTGGAGTGCCGACTTGTGATAGCGCCATGGCGGCGATGATGCTGAAGTGAAGTACTAGGAGGTTCGTACTGGCCCGATCTTCAGTCAGAACGATCGGCAAACTAGGCCCGTCGACGCGCGTCGTATTCACAGTAACTCCTGATGACAATCAGGCCTGCAACACCTATACCAGTGACAACCGTGCTCAAGGCTCCAATGCGACCGAAGAGATTCGCGCCACGCACAAGCCATTTTATCTTGCCCGCATTGGAGACCGACCGGGCAACGCGACGGAGCCATGGGCCGCCCTTCAAAGCTGGCTGAATCTCAAGGTAGCGAGCAACAGCAATGAGAGCCTTGGGGATTGCCCAGAGCAAGAACGAGAGTGCCGCAGAACCTGCGCTGAAGCCGGCCAGCCTCCTCAGCAACTGATAGGTACCCGCGTTCCTCTGCATGCATTGGGCGCGCCGTTGCTGGACCGACCTACCGTCCAGATCTACGTTATTGACGCAATCGCCACTCGCATATTCGTAAGCGTTGTCCGATCCGCCGAGAACAGGGTCGGTCTGGGCGAAGCGTCCGAGGTGGGGGACATAGAGCCGCACTCCCATGAGGATGGCGCCGGAGGGTAGGGCGGTGTGGCGCTGTTTCGCGCCGTGCCAGCCGTAGCGGGCGCTGCCTGCGATCGGGATGCCGAACTCGTCTGTGAGCAGCGTCGCGGTCGGGGTGGGGTTGCCGCCTTGCTGGTCGGTGTCGATGTGCATCACGACCGAACCGTGCAGGTCGGTCAGGGTGGTGGTCAGTCGGGTGGTCTCCCCGTCGAACGTGAGGGTCGCGGCGAGGTCGCCGGCGAGTCCGGTGACGTTGCGGGTCCACCCACCGCTGGGGGTGGCGTGCCAGGCGGGACTGTCGCTGTCGTCGGCGTAGCGCCAACCGGTGGTCGCACCGGTGTGGTCGGTTTCGGTGGCGAACCGCATCGCTGGGTCGAGGGTGTAGGTGCGTGATTCGCTGTTCTGGGTGAGGGTGGCGACCAGGTCGTTGACGTGGTAGGTCGCGGCCAGCGGCCCGTTGCCGTCGACCAGCGCGCCGGGTAGCTGCAGGGCGCGACCGAGCCCGTCGTACACCGTGCCGGCCGTCAGTCGGTCGCCGGTGTCGTAGGTGTAGCTGGTGGTGGCGATCACGGTCTGGTTGCAGCTGCCGTCGGGGTTGGTGCCGAGGTTGGTCTTGGCGGTGCGGTTGGAGTTGCGTCCGACTGCGGTGTTCCCGAAGGTGTAGCGGCGGGAGGTACAGGCCCCGTCGATGGTGTCGGTGGTGTCGGTGAGCCGCCCTGCGGGGTCGTAGTGGTAGGTGCGTTCGGCGATGGGCCGGTCGTGGGTCACCCATTGGCCGTGGATCGACGAGACCGTCCCTTCGGCCCACCACACACAGTCTTCGCCGGTGCACCCTTGGGTCTGGGTGACGGTTTGGCCGGTGGTGGCTCCGGATGGATCGACGCTCAGTTCGGTGCGTAGCCCGTGCGGGCCGGACCAGGCGGTCAACGTCCCGTCGGCGTCGTAGTCGCCGGGCGTGGTCTCGAAGATGCCGGCATGGGAGTCGACGATCTTGGTGACGTGCCAGGTGGCGGGGTCGTAGGTGAAGGTGCGGGTGCCGCGGCCGTCGTTGACCGTGGCGACGCGACCGTGCGGGTCGTAGCTGGTGGTGGCGGTGTTGCCGGCCGCGTCGGTGTAGGACACCAGCCGTCCGAGCGTGTCGTAGCTGCGGACGATCTGGCCGTCTTCCGTCGAGGTGGTGGTGGGCAGGCCGGTGGTCGGGTCGTAGCTGGTGGTCACGGTCGGTACCGGCGTGCCGGTCGAGGCGGTGATGGTCACAGTTGCGATACGCCCGGCAGCGTCCGATCCGATGGCGGTGCTCCGTGTGGCGTTGCCGGTGCTGGTTGGTGCGGTCTCGGCCACGGTGGTGGGTTGCAGGTAGAGGTCGTAGCCGGTGGTGTGGGTGGTGATGAGCCCTGGAGTGTTGGCGTTGATGGGGGGTTGGGCGGCGGGGGTGTGCAGGCACAGTTGGCCGTGCCATTCGGGCCGGTTGCCGCACTGGCTGTTGTGGGTGGGGTGGGTGCCCGCGGTGTAGCGGATGGTGCGTAGCGTGCCGGGTCCGCCGCCGGACGGTTCGGATGGTTGGCGGCGTTCGATCTCGAGCCCGGCGGCGTCGTAGACGGTGGTGGTGCGGATGTTCAACCCTGAGGGGTCGACGGTGATCACGGTCGGTAGCCGCAGCTCCCAGTTGTAGGCGGTCGTGGTGGTGCGCACGTCGTTGTAGGTGCCGTTGGCGAGCAGTGCCCCGACGGTGGTCGTGGTGGGCAGGAGCGGCTTGTCGCCGGTCCAGGAGCCGGGAAGACCTTGGTCGTAGGTGTAGCGGGTGGTCTGGCGCGCCTGGACCCGTTGTCCGGCGCCGGTACCCGTGGTGAGTTCGATCTCGTGTTCGGGGCCGCGCTCCTCGAGTAGCGCCAGCCCGTCCAAGCTGTAGGTGCGGGTGGTGTCGAGCCGGGAGGCGAGCGAGGCACGCTGGGCGGCGGGGGCGGCGAGCACGCGGGCGCGGTTGGCGGCGGTGAGCTCACGGATGGGGTTGCCGTGGATGTCGTACTCGACGGTGGTGATCCGCCCGCCGGGTGCGGCGGTGTTGGTGACGCGGCCGGACGCTTCGAGGTAGGTGATGTCCGCGCGGGCGTAGTCGGCGGTGTTCAGGTTGCTGGCGGTGGTGGAGGGCGGGATCGCGTCGGGTGGGAAGATGGCGGTCGCGTCGGTGGGGATCGAGCGGGTCTGGCCCCACACGGCCACGTCGGCCGGACCCATCGGATACGGAGCCTTGTTCGGAGTGTCGAGGTTGGTGCGGGGGACGTCGTAGACGAGGGTGGTCTGGCTGGTGCCGCCGGCCAGGTTCGGACGCCGAACGGTGCGGACCCGGCCGCGGTTGGCGCCGGAGGTGGCGGCGTAGGTGATGGTCCAGGCCTCGAGCCCGGGCGGCGTCACGGTCGACAGGCGGCCTTGGGTGTCGTAGCTGTAGCTGGTGGTCAACGACGGGGTGACGCGCGGGTCGGTGACGCCGGTGAGTCGGCCGTCGGTGTCGTAGCTGTAGTTGATCAGCCGGATCCGGGACATGGTGGTGGCGTCGGGGTTCTCCCAGGCGAGCAGGTCCACGCCGGTCAGACGGGTCCCGCCGGCCGTCGGGCCGTAGATCAGGTCGAGTGCACGACAGCCGCGGGCGAGGCTGGTCGCGGTCAGCGAGCAGCTGATGGTGTCGGGGTGGGGGGCGACGACCCGGGTGGGGCGCATCCGCCCGTCGATGGTGGCCCACCGGTAGCGGGTGGTGCCGGCCTGACCGGACTGGGTAACGGTGTCGGGCCGGAAGATCCCGTCCCGTGGCTTGAACGTGGTGACGGTCCCGTCGAGATCGGTGAGGGTGTAGGTCGACGACGCGAAGGTCAGCGTGAGGTCCTCGAAGCCGGGTTCGGGGACGTAGACGGTCCCGTCACGGTCGAACCAGACCTCAGCGCCCTCGACGTCGGTGAGCAGCACATAGGGCGCAGCGGTGGAGGTCGACCCGTGCCCTGGTGTGGACAGCGCGTCCCAGCCGGCACCGGCCTCGAGGACCGCAACGCCAGAAACCCAGCCGGGACCGAACAGCGGATCGTCACCCGCCTCGGCACGACTGTTGTGGGTGCGGGTCACCGTCAGATCCGAGGTCCACGCCGCGATGGATGCGTCCGCATCAGTAACGTTGAGGTTGCCCGACAGCAGACTCACCGTGCCGGGCCCGAGGTCGATGGCGCCGTGGTCCTTGCCGGCCCCGACCCGGTCGAGCCCGATCCGCACAGGATCGGTGACCGTCGCATCGTTGAACCGTGCCCGCAGGTGGATCGGACCGTCCTCCGCGCCGACACTCCCGGCGACGTCCCAGACCACCTCGGCGGTCTGGCCGTTCAACATCGGTAGCACGTTCGAGGTCAACGGCGTGTCCGGGCTCGACGCCAACGCCAACCGTGACGCGGACACGTTGGCCCAGGTTCCACCGGGCCGCTGCCACTGCAGCGTCGCCGACGTCAGCGCCGATGGGCCGGCCACCTGGACCGGGACACGCCGCTGGGTCCGGGTGCCCTCTTCGGGGGTGAGCAGCCCGGCCGTGCCGATGTTGAACCGGCGCCTGGTCGTGGTGCCCCAGTTGCCGGCCTTGTCCCGTGGACGCACATGCAGATACCAGATCCCCGTCGAGGTGGAGCTGCGACTGTAGGTGCGTGAGGTCTGCAAGCTGCCCGATGGCACGAAGGTGGCGTCCTTGTTGAACGCGATCGCATACCCGTCCACCCCGGCCGGACTGTCCGACGACGCGGTCCACGACGCCGAGATCGCTCCGTCGGTGTACCAGTCGGTGGTCGACGGGTGCGTGCTCGACGAGATCGTCGGGGTCGACGGGCCGGCGACATCGACGGTGATCGACCGGGTCGCCGACCAAGGTCCGTACAACGATCCGTCGTAGCCGCGGGCCTGCCAGGTGTAGGTCTTGGCGTGCTCGAGGGTGCTCGAGGGAAGCTTGAGCGGCGAGTTGGAGCCGGAGGACACCTGGCTGCCGAGGCCGATATAGATCTGGCTGCCGGCCGAGTTGTACACCCGGTACTGCACCCGGCCGCTGCCGCCGTCGGGGTCGTTGAACTTGCCGTTCAACGTGGGGCGCACATCGGTGACAAACCCGCCCGAGACGGGTGTCTCAGACCGGGAGGTCACCCCGGTCGGGTAGCTGTTATAGGTCACGGTCAGCTTCGGCCGGTTGGAGGATGCCTCGGAGGAGCGGAACTTCTTCCAGGTGAGGTTGTCGGTCTCGTCGGGAGAGATCAGCAGCAGTCCGTGGTTGGCCGCGCCGTCGGCCCAGGACTGCACCCGACCGGTGACATCGAACGCCTGGAAGCCGGCCGCGCACGACGACGAGTAGCCGCGGGCGAAGTTCGGGTTGGCGTCCACCGTCGATGACGCCGACGGCCGGGTCGACCAGACCGTCGAGGAGTCGAACCCGGAGGTCAGCCGGCGCACGTTGACCCGCCGGGCGGTGCACGACCACGAATGGAAGTTGTACAACTCCATGGATGCGGACAGGATCTTCTTGCCGGCGACCGGGCCGGTGTTGAACCGGATCAGAGTTCGTGCCTTGGTGGAGCCGCCGTCGTAGGTGCCCACCCGCAGCTCGGTCGCCGACCACTGAGAGGTGTTGGCGATGTTGGACTGCACGAACGTGTCACCCGAAAGCGACAGGGATGCGGTCGGGTCGATCGTCACCGGATAGGTCACATCCGGATCCGACAGGAACGCGAAGTCTGGGGTGACCTCCAACACGTTGGTGCCGTCACGTTCGATCAGCGTCGCGTCGACCTCGGCGACGTGGACCGGTTCGTCGGACTGGATGTCGCGTACCGCCCCCCACATCCACAACCCGTCGATGGCGATCACGACCTCACCGTCCGAGTCGGTGACCTCGAGCCCGCCACCCTCAGCATCCGAGATGTCGAGGTCGTCGGAGACGTCGAGCTCGAACCGCCACGTCGGCGGCTCGGTCGGTCGATCGCGGACGATCAGCCGCTTGGCATACCCGGCCGGCAGCGCCTCGAGCTCGAGGTCCACACCTGGCTGGACGTCGCGGTACAGCGCGACGTTGCCGTCCAGCTCCGGTTCAGGCAAGCGGACCCCCGCCCAGTTCAGCTCCATCGCGATCGGCGCCGGTGCAGCCTCGTCACCGTTCGGCTGGCCGTTGGGGTCCTCGGCCCGCCCGGCAGCCTCTTCGGCATCTTCCAGGTCGCCTTCCAGCATCACCGCCGGGCCGTCTCCGCCGCCGGAGAAGGCAAGCTCCGCAGCCGCGACCCGCGGCACCACCAGCCCACCCCGACGGACCAGGGTCGTGTCGATGTCGCGCCATACCCCCTCGGGGCCGGCATCGGGGTCGAACGTGCGTTCCGGGCCGGCGTGCAGCTCATCGGTGAACGTTCCGTCCGGATTCGCGAAGGTCCGGGACGTGGCGGTGGTCAGCGACGCGATCTCGACCCGCCGGTCGGTCTGCCGGGCTGTGAGCTGCGCGGTGAACACATCCGGACGCACCAGCGGCTCACCGTCGGCCTGCTGATCCGAGGCCGCCTCACCTGGCGTCTCGTCCTCGGGCGACGATGACGGCTGGGCGATCGCCGCCGTGACCCCAAGCTGCGCGACCAGCGCGGCGACGAGCACGATCACCAGCAGCCGTGCCAGCCTTCGCAGCTTCAGTGACCTGTCCGCCGAGACATAGACCAGACCCATGCTGCTTCCCCGTTCGTTCGACGAGCCAGGCCAGTGCCCGGCCGGATGGACCTTGGTCGGCAGCACCACACCGCCGACGCCGCACTCTCGCCCACCCGGTCTCGCCGAACCAGGACGATCGGCTGACGATCTGCTGACGATCTGCTGGCCGTCCGCTGGCAGAGCTGTCAGCTACCCTCCCGACATGGCCGTGAATCGGGGGTTCGGGTGGCGCTGGTGCTGCTGGTCGAGGACGACGCGTCGATCCGGACTGCGCTGAGCACCGCACTTGAACACGACGGGCATCAGGTTGCCGCCCGTGAACGCGGCGACGACCTAGAGGCGTGCGGCATCCTTGACCTGACGACGGTCGATGTCGCGATCGTGGACGTTGGCCTGCCGCAGGGTCCCGACGGTATCGAGCTCGCCCACATGCTCACCTCGCAGCATGACGTCCCGGTGATCATCCTCACTGCCCAGGGCGACTTCGAGGTGAAGGCAGCCGGGTATCGGGCCGGCGCGGATCTGTACGTGACCAAGCCGTTCTCGGTCGCCGAGCTGTTGTGGCAGCTCGACGCGCTGCTGCGCCGCACCGGAGCCCACGGTCGGGATGTGCGGCCGGTCACTGCTGGAGCGTTGTCTCTCGACCTGACCCAGCGGATCGCCTGGCACCGCGGCGAGGAGCTGGCGCTGTCTCCGATCGAGTTCGATCTGCTCGCCGTGCTGGTCCGCCACCGCGGGAAGGCGGTCTCCAAGGCGCGGCTGCTCGACCTCGTGTGGGAGCATGACGTCTACGACACCAACCTGGTCGAGACCGCGATCCGCCGGCTGCGTGCCAAGCTGGCCGACCGTGCCCCGCAGCTGATCGAGACCGTCCGCGGGGCCGGCTACCGGCTACGCGCCTGACACATGCACACCCCGTCGCTACGCCGCCGTGTTGTCCTCTCCGGGGTGGCGGTGACCGCCCTGGCGCTGCTGGTCGCCAGCACGGCCGTGTATCTGGTTCTGCAGCGTGCCCTGGACGGTCAGCTCGACGACATCCTCGACGATCGTGCCGAACTCGTCGCCCGTGTGGCCGCCGACCAGCCCGACCTCACCGAGCTTGCCCGCGAACTGTCTGCCCGCGGGCTACGCGTCACGCTCACCGGCCCCGACGGCGACATCCACGCTACTGCCCCCGAGGTCCCGCGGGTCGGGACCAACCTGCCCCGCCCCACCGGCGACGAGCCGACGAGCTTGCACACCCGAACGATCGGCCTACCCGGCGGGGTGACCGCGGAGGTCGGCGTGTCCCGCGACGGGGTTGACCTCGCACTACGTCGGCTGCTGGCCGTGGAGCTGGCCACCGCCGGGCTCGCCCTGGCCCTGGTCGCCGGCCTGCTGGCACGCACCACCCACACCGCACTGCACCCGCTCGACACCCTGGTGGACACCGCCAACTCGATCGCCGACGGCGACCACACCCGCCGGCTCGATCCCGACCGGACCGACACTGAACTCGGGTCCGCCGCCGCCGCGTTCGACCGGATGCTCGACCAACTCGAACACGCCATCACCACCGCCACAGACGCCCAACACACCACCCGACGATTCCTCGACGCCGCCGCCCACCAGCTCCGCACCCCCATCACCGGCGCGGCCACCGCCATCCAGACCCACCGGCACCTGCACCCCGACCCACCCGACCCGCCGCTGCTCGACATCGCCGACCGCGAAACCGTCCGGGCCGGCCACCTCGTCAACCAGCTGCTCCGCGTCGCCCGCCTCGACCACGGCATCGACCTGCACCCCACCGCCATCGACCTGCACCAGCTGATCCGTGACGAAGCCGACCGCGCCACCCGACGTGCACCCCACCTGCACCTGACACTGCCCGACCCCACACCCCTGCCCGCACACGCAGATGCGGACGCGACCGCCGAGATCCTCGCCAACCTGCTCGACAACGCCACCCGCTACGCCACCCGCCGCATCGACATCACCACCACCACGACCACCCACCACACGGCCGTGCACATCGCCGACGACGGCCCCGGCATCCCACCCGACCAACACGAAACCATCTTCGAACGGTTCACCACCCTCGACGACCGCTCCGACACCGGCCTCGGCCTCGCGATCGCCCGCGAACTCGCCCGCGCCCAACACGGGGAGCTCACCTACAACGGCACCTTCAACCTGACCCTGCCGACCGGACCCGAGCAGCCCACACCCTGAACCGACAGCTGAAGCATCCGTGGTCGACGCCCCTGGGGCAGGTCACGCCGGCTCGGCCCGCGCTTCGGTAGACCAACCCAGCAACTCCAGCAGCCTGGCGGTGGGCACGAGCAGCCGCCGGCCGATGCGGATGGTGGGGATCTCGCCCTTCGCGGCGGCCCGGTAGCCGGCGGAGCGGCTGATGCCGAGCAGCCGGGCGGCCTCGGGGATGGTCAGGGTCGGGGGCAGTGCGGCGAGCGAGACGGGACGGTCGATGGTGGGGTGCATGGTGTGCTCCTTGCGGTCGGCTGCAGATGAAGTCCCCCGCCGGGCTCGGCTGTGTGACCGCTGGGCGGTTGCGCACGGCGCGTCCGGTCGCCGTCCGAGCCGTCAGGTCATCGGGGGTGACGGTGCGTTCCGTCGTCAGGGAGTTGTCGGCGCGGCCTGCCGAAAGTGACAGGCATGCGCTGGCCGCACCGCCGCCAGGCCGTATCGCGCAGTCGACAGAACGATCCTCATCAGCTTGATCGTGGAACGGTCCGACACCGCTGATCACCCTCCGAGACCCCTTCGAACCCGAGAGACAGAGATGCCGGATCCTTGGCGCTAAACTGCCCTGCGAGGCCGTTTCCGACGCTCGACACGAGCCAGCAGTAGCCGCATCATCCGCCCATGAAGCGGCTACACAGACTGGCACTGGGCCAGTGCGGCGGGCGTCCGGCCGGGCGATGTTGAACATCGGGAGGATGGCGCCGGGCCGGGCGGACTACTACCTCACCGCCGTCGCGAAGCACGACGGGGTGGAGGGCTACTACCTCGCGCGCGGTGAGGAGCCCGGCCGGTGGCTCGGGACCGGCGCCGAGATCCTCGGCCTGTCCGGTGAGGTGACCGGCGAGCAGTTGCGGTCGGTGCTCGATGCCCGGCATCCCGGTACCGGTGATCAGCTCTCGGGGCACCCGGCGCGGAAGGTGCCGGGGTTCGATCACGCTTTCCGGGCGCCGAAGTCGGTGTCGCTGCTGTGGGCGCTTGGTGACCGGGCGACGGCCGTCGAGGTGGTCGCGGCGCATGACGCTGCGGTGGATGCAGCGATCAGCTACCTGCAACGGGCTGCGGGGTTCACCCGCCGCGGGGCAGGCGGGGTCGAGACGGTGCCGGTGGACGGGTTCGTCGCGGCGGTGTTCCGACATCGCACCTCGCGGGCGGACGATCCGCTGCTGCACACCCACGTGCTGGTCGCCAACCTCGCCCGCACGTCGGATGACGGCATGTGGCGGACGTTGGATTCGAGGAAGTTGTTCGCCCATGCCAAGACCGCCGGGGTGCTCTATCAGGCACAGCTCCGGTTCGAGCTCACCCGCCGGCTCGGGGTGGCGTGGCAGCCGGTCGTCAACGGCCATGCCGACATCGACGGCGTCGACCGGGAGCTGATCGAGACGTTCTCCCGCCGTCGCGCCCAGGTCGTCGAGCTCATGACCTCGCGGGGAGAGGGCTCGGCAGCCGCGGCACAGACCGCCACACTCGCCACTCGCCCGGCCAAGACCGGCCACCCCTCCGAGGCCGAACTCCGTGACGTCTGGACCCGCCGCGCGAAGGAGGTAGGGGTTCGGCCCGGCTGGCACCAACATCTGGTCGGCAGCTCCACGTGGGAACGGCCCGACCTCGGGGAGCTGTGGGACCAGCTCGTCGTCCAGGAAGAGCTCACCGAGGCCTCGTCGTCGTTCACCCGGCGCGATGTGCTGCAACAGCTCGCCGGACGGCTCCCGAACGGCGCCCCGGTCTCCTACATCGAGCAGGCCGGCGATGCGATCCTCACCCACGACACCGACCTGGTTGTCGCCCTGGGCCCCACCCACGGGCATCTGACCGCGGTCGACGTCATCCGACGCGACGACGGACGCATCGTGCCCGTCGACAACGACGAGCAGCGTTACACGACCAAGGGGCTGCTACTGACCGAGCAGCGGGCTATCAGCCGCGCCCTCGCCCGTCACGACGAAAGCCTCGCCGTCGCCGACGGGTCCGGTCTGGACCGGGCGGTCCGACGTCGCAGCCTGTCCGCCGAGCAGGAGACGATGGTGCGACGGCTCACCGGCTCCGGTGCCGGGGTCGAGGTGGTGGTTGGCAAGGCCGGAACCGGCAAGACCTACGCGCTCGACGCCGCCCGCGAATCCTGGGAAGCCTCCGGGATCCGGGTCAGCGGCGTCGCCTTGGCCGCCCGCGCCGCGCTCGAACTCGAAGCCTCAGCCGGGATTCGCTCCACCACGCTGGCGCGGCTGCTCGCCCACCTCGACGACCACCGGACAGGCTCACCGCTCAAGCCCGGGGCGGTCCTCGTGGTCGACGAGGCGGGGATGGTCGGTACCCGCCTGCTCGCCCGGCTCCTCGACCATGCCGAAACCCAGCAGGTCAAGGTCGTGCTCGTCGGCGACCCCAGACAGCTGCCCGAGATCGACGCCGGCGGCCTCTTCCGCGCCCTGGCTACCCGACTCCCGGCGATCGAACTCGCCAACAACCGACGGCAACAGCTGCAATGGGAACAGGCTGCGCTCGATGAGCTGCGTCACGGCAACCCTGACGTCGCCCTCACCACCTACCAGACCCACGGCCGCATCCACACCGCCGCCACCTCGGAACAGATCCGGGCCCAGCTGGTCGACGACTGGTGGAACACCGCACGAGACGACCTGCCCGACTCGATCATGATCGCATTACGCCGCGACGACGTCACTGACCTCAACCACCAAGCCCGCACCAAGATGCTTGCCGCCGGACGGCTCACCGGACCGGCCCTCGACATCGACGGGCTGGAGCTACGCGCTGGCGACCGGATCGTGTGCCTGCGCAACAACCGGAGGCTCGGCGTGGTCAACGGCACCCGTGCGACCATCACCCGGATCGACGTCATCCGGCGGACCGTGCAAGCGGTCGACGACCGTGGCGCGCAGCTGGCGCTGCCGGGCGACTACCTCGACGCCGGACACGTAACCCACGGCTACGCCACCACCGGCCACAAAGCCCAAGGGCTGACCTGCGAGCACACCTACACCCTCGGCACCGAGACCCTCTACCGCGAGTGGGGCTACGTCGCGATGTCCCGCGGACGGCTCTCGAACCAGCTCTACCACGGACCTTCCGCCACCGCCGACGACGGGCTGCACCACCACGTCCACCTCGACGATCAGACCCCCGAGCTGACCAGCCGGCTCCGACGCAGCCGCGCGGAGGAGCCCATCACCCCCGAGGTCGCGCAGCTCGCCTCGACCTGGCGCTTCAACCTGCGGTACCTCGACTCGACCGCCGTCCAACAGCAGCCCCACGTTCACGCCGA
>SKTN01000414.1 GCA_007117945.1 Nitriliruptoraceae bacterium
CCGAGCACCAGTGCCCCCGCGAGCACCACCAGCCAGGGCGGGTCGAAGGCTCCGGTCTGGAAGGACCGGACGGTGAAGGCCAGCAGGCCCGCTGCCCCGACCACCAGCCAGAAGGTCACCAGACGTCGAAGGCGCACATCGCTGGTCGGCGAAACGGACCGTCCCCCCGGGGCCGGACGCGCTCCATCACGAGCTTCCACGCCACCCCCTCGTTAACGCAACCATCATCGCACGTTACTGAGCGTGAGGGTACGAGGGGGCGCCGTGCCGTAGGGCCTTCGGGAGGTCGGTCGTCAGCTCACGATGGGACCGGAGCCTCGGCGGCGGGGATGACCGCTGGTCGTGGCCGAGGGGGCCGACCCACCGCGGACCGTCATCGGATCCAGTGGATGCCCCGGATCCAGTGGATGCCACCGACGCTCGTGATCTGGTCCAACAGACTGGTGCCGGCTGCGGTCGCCTCGGTCGCTGCCAGGGCCTCACCCGTCACGATCAGGGTCAGGAACAGCACAGCGAGGACGCCGAGGGCCAGGAGGACCGGCCAGATGCGGGAGAGGGAGCGAGCGGCGGTCAGGGCGATCATGATGGACTCCGAGGGAGCTGAGGGGCGGGATATCCCCTGCTTCGGTCAGGGTCGGGGGCAACTGAAGCATCTTCTGCATCGTGACCGGCGCAGGAGCCACCCCGGTCACGATCGTGCCGACCAGAAGGTATGAAGCGAAACGACCCCGCAGAGGTCGAAACGCTGCACACCCGGCGCCGGCACCACCCCGGCCACACCACTCACCCGACGGTGTGAAGCGAAACGACCCCGCAGAGGTCGAAACGCTGCACACCCGGCGACGGTCTGCCTCGTGGCCACACCGTGCACCCTCAGGCGTAGGCGCTCGGCGGCGGGCAGGCGCAGACGAGGTTGCGGTCCCCGTGGGCCTGGTCGATCCGGCTGACCGGCGGCCAGTACTTGTCGCGGCGCACCGCGGTCACCGGGTAGGCGCCGACGTCGCGGGGGTAGGGGTGCTCCCACCTCGGTGCCAGCAGGTCCTCGGCGACGTGGGGGGCGTTGACCAGGGGGTTGTCGTCGCGCGGCCAGGTGCCGTCGGCGATCAGGTCGATCTCCTCGGCGATGGCCAGCATCGCGTCGGCGAAGCGGTCGAGCTCCGCACGGGACTCCGACTCCGTCGGCTCGATCATCAGCGTGCCCGCCACGGGCCAGGACATCGTCGGCGCGTGGAAGCCGTGGTCGATCAGGCGCTTGGCGACGTCCTCGTTGGTGATGCCCGTCCGGGCGTGGGCGCCGCGTACGTCGATGATGGCCTCGTGGGCCACCAGCCCCCGCTCGCCGGTGTAGAGCACGGGGAAGCCCTCCCCCAGGCGGGCCGCCAGGTAGTTGGCGTTGAGGATCGCGGTGACGGTCGCCGCCGTCAGACCGCTCGCGCCCATCAGGCGGACGTAGGCCCAGCTGATCTGCAGGATCCCCGCTGAGCCCAGGGGCGCCCCGCTGATCGGCCCGGTGCGCAGGTGCGGCTCCAACCGCGCCGTGGCCGGGTGCCAGCTCGTCGGGTCCATCGGGTGGGCGGGGAGGAAGGCCGCGAGGTGCTCCCGACAGGCCACGGGTCCGACCCCCGGCCCCCCACCACCGTGAGGGATGCAGAAGGTCTTGTGGAGGTTGAGGTGGCTGACGTCGGCCCCGAAGGCCCCCGGCTTGGCCACCCCCACCAGCGCGTTGAGGTTGGCCCCGTCGAGGTAGACCTGCCCACCGTGGTCGTGGACCAGCTCGCACAGCTGTCCGATGGTGGTCTCGAACACCCCGTGGGTGGAGGGGTAGGTCACCATCAGGGCACCGAGGTGGTCGGCGTGCTCGGTGACCAGGCGCTTGAGGTCGTCGACGTCGACGTTGCCCTCGTCGTCGCAGGCCACCACCACCACGCGCATCCCGGCCATCACCGCCGACGCCGCGTTGGTGCCGTGGGCCGAGGAGGGGATCAGGCACACGTCACGGTGGCCCTCCCCCCGAGCACGGTGGTAGCCCCGGATGGCGTTCAACCCGGCGAGCTCGCCCTGGGCACCGGAGTTGGGCTGGAGGCTGACGGCGTCGTAGCCCGTGATCTGTGCCAGCCACGACTCCAGGTCGGCGACGATCCTGCGGGTGCCGGCCTGGCGCGCGACCGGAGCGAAGGGATGGACCTCGGCGAAGGCCGGCCAGGTGATGGCCTCCATCTCCACTGCAGCGTTCAGCTTCATGGTGCACGAGCCCAGGGGGATCATGGACCGGTCGAGGGCGATGTCCTTGGTCTTGAGCTGCCGCAGCCACCGCACCAGTGCCGTCTCCGAGCGGTGGGCGTGGAACCGCGGGTCGCCAAGGAACGCCGAGGTACGGGTCAGGCGTGCGGGGACACCGTCGGTGGCCTCGCCCCGCGTCCCCACGGCGGCGGCGACCCGCTCGGTGACCCGCTCCGCTGCCACCTCGGTGCCCGTCAAGGCGGACAGCACCGAGGTGACGTCGTCCACGGTGGTGGTCTCGTCCAGGGCGATCCGCACGTGGTCATCGTCACCGGGCGCGAGGGTGCCGTCCGCACCGGGCAGGACACCGAGGTCGTAGCCCGCGGCTGCCGCAGCGGCCACCAGTTCCTGCGCGCGCCCCGGCACCCGCACCGTCACGGTGTCGAACCAGGCCTCGCCGAGCACCTCGAAGCCCCGGTCCACCAGCTCCCCGCGCAGGGCGCTGGCCAGGGCGTGGGTGCGTCGCGCGATGCGGGTCAGGCCCTCGGGACCGTGGTGGACGGCGTACATCGCGGCGACGACGGCCAGCAGCACCTGGGCGGTGCAGATGTTGGAGGTGGCCTTCTCCCGGCGGATGTGCTGCTCCCGGGTCTGCAAGGTGAGCCGGTAGCCCTCGCGGCCGTGGGCGTCGCGGCTGACGCCCACCAGGCGGCCGGGCAGCTGCCGGGCGTGACGCTGGTGGGTGGCGAGGAAGGCGGCGTGGGGCCCGCCGGCGAGCAGCGGCACCCCGAAGCGCTGCGAGGAGCCCACCACGGCGTCGGCGCCCTGCTCCCCCGGTGGCACCACCAGGGTGCAGGCCAGCAGGTCCGTGGCGACGGCGACCTGGACCTCGTGGTGATGGAGGTGGGCGATCAGGCCTGAGTCGTCGTGGAGCACCCCGTCGGTGTCGGGCGACTGGAGCAGCGCCACGGTCACCGCCGTCAGGGGGATGCGCCGGCCGTCGGCGGTGACGAGGTGGTCCGCGCCCGTGGACAACCCGGCACGCAGGTCCGCGACCACCACCTCGGCGTCCAGGGGCGCGGCGCGCGAGGCGACCACGGCCAGGGTCTGGGGGTGGCAGCGGTGGTCGGCGAGCACCACCTCGGTGCTGTCCTCCGGATCGTCGCCGCCGGGCTCGTCGGGTGCCGGGTCGTCGGCGGCGTCGGC
>SKTN01000001.1 GCA_007117945.1 Nitriliruptoraceae bacterium
TCGGGGTAGCCGAGCAGCCGGTTGGTGTTGGTACGCGCCTCATCGCTGAGCCCGTCCAGCAGGCGACGGGCGACCTTGGCGGGCATCTCGTCGATCAGCCGCGCGCGGTCGTCGGCGTCGAGCCCGGCGAACAGCGCGTCGGCGTCGACGTGGGTCAGGGCGTCGAGCAGCTCACCCTGGTGGAGGGGGTCGAGGGCGCCCTGCTCCTCGAGCCAGGCGCGCAGGGCGGCGAGGTCGCGGTCGGTGATGTGGTCGTGCAGCCGGGTGGTCATGGCGGCCCCTCCTGAGGAGTCCGGGCACGCGTCACCCGCTGGTCGACCACCGCCCCGTCGTGCTCGTCAGGGAGCACCGGGAGCGGTCCCGTGGCGCGGGCCACGTGCGCATCGAGGTGGAGGACGCGGCAGCGTCCACCGTCGGGTACAGCGGTGCGGTTCCGGGGGCAGCCCCCGGAGATCGCCTGCTGCTGTCGTCCACGCCCTCACCTCCTCATCGTCGGTGCGCGCAACCGGGACCCTCCGCGGCTGCTGGCGTGCGGGGCCGCTGGCCCCGGACACGACGAAGGCTTCCCCGTCAGGAACCGCACCGAACGGGACACCTGCGGTCGTGCGGGGCGGCCTGTCACGTCGCGGTGGCGGGCCGTCAACCCGACCGGTTCACCGGCAGGCATCCCCGTGCACCCCGCGCCCGGCCTCCTCCGCCCGGGACGCCGCTGCCTCGACCGCGGGCAGGAACCGGTCGTTGTCGTTGAACAGCACCGCGGTCGCCAGCCCCTCCGCGGCGAGGACCTCGTTGAGGAACACCCCCTCGTCGGTCCACACCCCGCGCAGCGGCCGGTCGAACCGGTCGCGCTCGACCTCGTCCGCGGCGAGCCACACCACCTCGCTGTCGGCCAGGAGCTCCTCCACCCGGGTGGTGGCCTCCTCCGCGAGACACTCGGCCGGCTGACCGTCCCGGGCGCGTTCGGGCGCGTCGATGTTGAGCAGCCGCACGCGCACGGAGCCGCGCTCCTCGATCACGCTGCCCTCGAGAGGGACCACCCGGATCGTGTCGCCGTCGACCACACGGTCCAGGGTGGCGGGCTCCGCGTCGGCGGGCACGCCCCCGGGACGGTCATCGCCCGCCAGTTGCGCGGCTGCCGAGGGTTCGGGCGGTGGCTCCGCCAGCAACGCATCCAACGCGGCGCAGCCGGTGAGCAGCACCACCGCCGACAGCCAGGCCAGCACCGCCTTCATCGTCCGTCTCCTCACCATCCGCCGCGCACAGCGTGTGCCGGCACGGGGTCCCGATGCCCGCTACACCCGGGCGCTCTGGCAGGATCGGGCTCCGACGACCGCGTCCGGGCCCGTCCCCGAGCAGGAGCACCAGCGTGCCGCGTCTGTCCATCGAACGTCACCGCGACCGGGTCACGCTGCGCCTCGACGCCCCCGACCGCCGCAACGCCCTCGACCTCGACACCATGGCGGCCCTGGTCGGGGAACTGCGGGCCGCGGACGCCGACGAGGACGTGCGGGCGATCGTACTCACCGGTACCGACCCGGCCTTCTGCGCCGGGCTGGACCTCGAGGAGGTCGCCGCCGGCCGCCTCGATCTCACGGAGGTCGCCGCGCGGGACGCGGACCCCTGGGAGGTGCTGCAGTCGCTGTCGACGCCGACGATCGCCGCGGTCAACGGTGCGGCGGTGACCGGTGGGTTGGAACTGGTGCTGTGCTGCGACCTGACCGTCGCCTCCGAACAGGCCCGCTTCGCCGACACCCACGCCCGGGTCGGCATCCACCCCTCGGGTGGCCTGACGGTGCTGCTGCCCCGCTACGTCGGCCTGCGCCAGGCCCTCGGGATGAGCCTCACCGGCCGCTTCGTCGACGCTGCGGAGGCCGCCCAGCTCGGTCTGGTCAACGCGGTGGTGCCCCATGACCAGCTCGCTGCCGCCACCGAGCAGGTGGTCGAGGCGATCGCCGGCACCGATCCGGTGGTCACGGGTGAGCTGCTGGCCACCTACCGCCTGCTCTCCGGTGTCCCCCGCGAGGAGGCCCTGGCGGTGGAACGGGAGCGGGGCCGGGGGCTCATCGTGGATCCGGAGGCCGTGCAGGCGCGGCGTCAGGCCGTGATCGAGCGGGGCCGGACCCTGTCCCGTGGCGGGGACACGAGCGGGAGCTGAGGTTCGCCTCAGGCGACCACGGCACGGTCACCGAGGGCCAGCGCGTCGTGGTCGAGGACCTCGGCGGGGGTGACCAGGCGGACGGGGATCCGGTCGGAGCCCGCCGCGAGGTGGGCTGCCAGGGCGTGGTGCCCATCCACCGCGTGCAGGCGCGCCCGGTGGTGCACGAGGTGCACGTGCCGGTTGGTCAGGGGGCGCGTCGAGGAGCCGTTGACCAGCCACCGGACCCGTTCCGGGTCGATGTCGGTGCGCAGCGTCAGCAGCTCGAGGGCGTAGCGCGGGATGGTGCTGACGACGCCGATCCGGTCGTGGACCGCACGGATCGGCCAGCTGACGGGGTCCGCCGGCACGATGCGGCCGGGGGCGTAGTCGACCAGGGAGGTGGGCAGTTCCGGTGGGAGCACGAACATGGCGACGACCTGTGACGGGTGAGAGGGGAGGCCTCAGGGCCCGGGGACGGTGACGTCGGTACGCACGTGGGTCGGCGAGCCTTGCCGCCACCAGCCGAGAACGCTGCGTCGTTGCGACCGTCAGCGTCGGGAGCACGACCGGTGGTGCGAGGACGGCAGCGTATCGCCGGGGGCCCTTGTCCGGACAGGTCCCGGACGGTGACCGTGCAACCTGCGCCCGACTCCACGCGCACCTGCGGTGACGGCCCTCCGGGGTCCCACACCCGGCGGCAGCCCACGGTCAGCCGGCGAGCAGCGCCCGCACATCGAACACCAGCACCACGGCGAGCAGGACCAGTACCACCGCGATGAAGGCGGTGTAGGCCCAGCGGTGCTCCCAGTCGGCCAGCCACACCCGCCGCAGGCTGTGCACGGACAGCACCGTCGCCGCGAGCACCAGGGCGATGGACAGTGGCCGTGCGAGCACACCGATCCACCCGACCAGGGGCGCCAGGGCCGGCAGGACCGCGTACATGATGATGCAGCGGATCGCCGAGAGCCAGATGGAGCCCTTGAGCGACAGCAGCGCCTGGGGGTCCGCGTCACCGATGCGCAGCACCTGGCGTGCGAGACGGTCGGCTGCCGAGTGCGAGGCGGCACCGGAGGCCGCAGCCACCTCACCCGTGGTGTCCTGGCTCACCGCTCGCTCCCGGTCCGTCTCGGATGGTCGAGGGTACGAGCTGACCGGCCGCGATGACGCCTCCGCTCGCACGCAACGCCCACAGGCGTCCCCGGCTCCGAAACCCGCATGTCCTCGCGCCCCGGAGCTGCCATGGCCACCGCAACCACCGACACCACCACCGACA
>SKTN01000237.1 GCA_007117945.1 Nitriliruptoraceae bacterium
CGGGACGGCTACCGCTACACCGGTGCGCCCGGCGAGGAGACCGCAGCGGACATCGACCCGGCACGGTCCGGGCGGCTGCACATCCTCGAGGTCCAGCGCCTGATCCGGATGCTGCCCAAGGCGGTCATCTGTGTGGTCCCGGGGTGGGCCGCCGGTGGGGGGCACTCCCTGCACGTGGTGTGCGACCTGACCATCGCCAGCCGTGAACACGCACGCTTCAAGCAGACCGACCTCGATGTCGCCTCCTTCGACGGTGGGTTCGGTTCCGCCTACCTCGCCAAGCAGGTGGGGCAGAAGTTCGCCCGGGAGATCTTCCTCCTCGGCGACGTCTACACCGCCGAGGACGCCCACCGCATGGGCATGGTCAACGCCGTCGTGGACCACGCCGAGCTCGAGACCACGGCCCTGCAGTGGGCCGCGAGGATCACCGCCAAGTCGCCCACGGCACTGCGGATGCTGAAGTTCGCCCTCAACGCCACCGACGACGGCCTGGTCGGTCAGCAGGTCTTCGCCGGGGAGGCCACCCGCCTGGCCTACATGACCGAGGAGGCCGCCGAGGGCCGGGACAGCTTCCTGGAGAAGCGCGATCCCGACTGGTCCGCCTTCCCGTACCACTACTGATGCACCCCTACATCGAGGCAGCACGCCCCCGCACCCTCCCGGCGGCCATCGCGCCCGTGCTCGTCGGGACCTTCGCCGCCGCCACACCCACCTCGGGGTTACGGGCGGAGCGGGCGCTGCTCGCCCTGGTGGTGGCCCTGGCCCTGCAGGTCGCCGTGAACTACGCCAACGACTACTTCGACGGGACCCGGGGGGTGGACACCGAGGCGCGCACCGGGCCTCGCCGGGCCGTCGCCAGCGGCCTGATCGCGCCGGCGGCGATGCGTCGCGCCACGGTGCTCGCCCTCACCGTGGCCGCCGGGGCCGGCCTGGCGCTGGCCGCCCTGGCCGGGTGGGAGCTGCTGCTGGTGGGGGCCCTGGCGATCCTCGCCACCCTGGGCTACAGCGGGGGGCCGAAGCCCTACGCCTCGATCGGCCTGGGGGAGCTGATGGTGTTCCTGTTCTTCGGCGTGGCGGCCACGGCGGGCTCCGCCTACGTGCAGGACGAGCGGCTGACGCTGCTCCCCCTGCTGGCGTCGGTGCCGATGGGGCTGTTCGCCGTGGCGCTGCTGGTGGTCAACAACTTGCGGGACATCCCCACGGACCGTGCGGTGGGCAAGGTGACGCTGGCCGTCAGGCTCGGGGAGGGCCGCACCCGGGCGCTGTTCGGGGCCCTGCTCGCCGGCGCCTACCTCAGCCTGGGGCCCATGGGCCGCGCCACCGACACCCTGTGGGTGCTGGCGCCCGTGGTCAGCATCCCCCTGGCGATGCGGGCGATCGCCACGGTGCGGCGCGCGAGCACCCCCCGCGAGCTGATCCCCGCCCTGCAGGCCACCTCGATGGCCCAGGGCGTGTACGCCCTGGTGCTGGTGTCGGCCCTGGTCCTGGCACGCACGCTGGGGGAGGGGGTGGGCACGTGAACGCCACCGGGATCGAGCAGCTCAGGCCCTTCCGCGTGCCGATGCGCCGACGCTTCCGCGGGGTGACCGAGCGCACCGGCGTGCTCCTGCAGGGACCCGCGGGGTGGGGCGAGTTCTCCCCCTTCCCCGAGTACGGGCCCGTCTACGCCTCCCGGTGGCTGGCCGCGGCCCTCGACGCTGCGGGCCGCGACTTCCCCGCGGCGCTCCGCGACCGCGTCCCCGTCAACACCACCGTGCCCGCCGTGGACGCCGCTACGGCCCACCGGCTCGTCGCGGCCTCGGGCTGTACGACGGCGAAGGTGAAGGTGGCCGAGCCCGGTCAGGAGCTCGCTGCGGACGTGGACCGGGTCGCGGCGGTGCGCGACGCCCTCGGGCCCGACGGGGCGGTGCGGGTGGACGCCAACGGCGCCTGGGACGTGGCGACCGCGGTGCTGGCCATCGCCCGCCTCGACCGGGCCGCCGGTGGGCTCGAGTACGTGGAGCAGCCCTGCCGGACCCTGGAGGAGCTCAGGGACCTGCGCCGGCGCGTCGAGGTCGCCCTGGCCGCCGACGAGTCCGTGCGCACCGCCGAGGACCCCCTGCGCATCGCCGGGCTCGACGCCGCCGACGTGATCGTGGTCAAGGTCCAGCCCCTGGGTGGGGTCGCCCGGGCCCTGGAGGTGGTGGCGACGGCCGGGCTGCCGGCGGTGGTGTCCTCCGCCCTGGAGACCTCCGTGGGCCTGGCCGCCGGGGTGGCACTGGCCGCCGCCCTGCCCGAGCTGCCCTACGCCTGCGGGCTGGGGACCGCCACCCTGCTCACCAGCGACGTCACGGACCGGCCACTCCAGCCGGTGGACGGCCACCTCGAGGTGCGGCGGGTCGCGCCCGAGGCGGCGCTGATGGATCAGCACACCCCCGAGCCCGACGCCGCCGGGGAGCTGCTGGAACGGCTCTCCCTGGCCTGGGGCCACCTCTCCCGGGCGGCCCCGGGCGGCGTCGCCGACGATCGGGCCTGAAGCCGTGGATGCTGCGAACCCCTCCCACGCCCTCGCCCAGGTCCTCCTCGACGAGCTCGCCCGCTGCGGGGTCACCGAGGTGGTGCTGGCTCCGGGCTCGCGCTCCGCGGCCCTGGCGATGGCGGCCCACGACGATCCGCGCCTGCGCCTGCACGTGGAGCTCGACGAGCGCTCCGCCGGGTTCCTGGCCCTGGGGTTGGCGCGCGGTAGCGGGCGACCGGCGGCGGTGATCGTCACCAGCGGCTCCGCGGTCGCCAACCTGCACCCCGCGGTGGTGGAGGCCGACACCGGCCACGTCCCCGTGGTGCTGCTCACCGCCGACCGGCCCCCGGAGCTGCGCCACACCGGCGCGAACCAGGCGATCGAGCAGCAGGGCATCTTCGGCCGCGCACCGAGGTGGCAGGTGGACCTCGGCGTGGCCGAGGATCGGCCGGGCGCGGTCGCCCACTGGCGCAGCTCCGCGGCCCGGGCCGTGGCGGCGGCGCTCGGTGACGGCCTGGCGCCGCCGGGCCCGGTCCACCTCGACCTGCCCTTCCGCGAGCCCACGGTGCCGCTGAGCGACGACGGCCGGAGCCACGCACCCGCGGTCACCACACCCCTGGAGGGCCGGCCCGAGCAGCGACCCTGGGTCCGCACCACCCTGGCCCCCCGGCGGCTGGAGGACGAGGAGCTCCGTGGGCTCGCCGGCCGGCTCCTGGCGACCGAGCGGGGGCTGATCGTGGTCGGCGCGGCCACCCCGGACAGCGGCATCGAGGCGGCGCGCGACACGATCCACGAGCTGTCCCGCGCCACCGGGTGGCCCGTGATCGCTGAACCCTCCTCGGGCGTGCGCACCGACCCGGCCACCACCCTGGCCCACGCCCCGCTGCTGCTCAGCGACGCCGAGGTGGC
>SKTN01000431.1 GCA_007117945.1 Nitriliruptoraceae bacterium
CTGACGGGCCTGGCCGCCACGGGGAGCTTCACCGCGCAGCAGGCGGCCGTGGGGCTGGCCCTGGCGCTGGTCCTGCTCCTCGGGCTGCTGGTGGGCCGCGTGGTCGTGCGCCGCGTGGCGGCTGAGCGGATCCGCACCGCGATCCTGGCGTGGGCCGGCATCGGCGGGGCCGCGGCGCTGGTGCGGGCGATCCTCGGCTGAGCCCGGGCTACCGGCACACGCGAGGACGCCCCGGGGTCCGTTGCCGGACGTCCGGGGCGTCGCTGCGTGTCCCGCGTTCCTCTCGGTGCGGGACCGGCTCCCCGCCCCGGTTCGCCCCGTCCCCGAAGGGCCGGAAGCGGTGGGGCGGTGACCACCCGATCGCTCGGGCGGCGGGTCGGACCTCGCGGCCAGACCCGGCCGTCGGTGGCTGGTGCACCGTGTCCGAGCACGGCATCCTCTGCCACCTCGGTGTCCGACGTGTGCCCGCCTCGCGGCGACCATCCGTGCGGTGACACCGTCGCGGTCATCGGGACCACGTGGGCCCCTCCGTCGGCCGCCGCACCGCGCACCGTTCCCACCCTGAGGCGGTCCCGGCGTCCGGGCCACGACCCGTGCCTCCTCGCGGAGGCCCGTCCCGCTGAGACGTCCCGCTGCGTCGGAGCGTCCCTCCAGCTCGGGCGGTGCAGCGCCCGGACCGGGTGACGGTCGGCCTCACGACCTCCCGCCCGGTGGCCTTCCCCTCGCGGGGTCGTCCCGTCGCGGTTCCGGCACGTTCCCGGGGTCCGCGGCGGTGGGCCGGAGCCCGCCACCTGCACCTGGCAACCCCTGCACGAGGTTCCCGGGTGGTCGGCCGGGGATCCGCAGTCCGTTCCCGGCCGGCAAGCCGCACGTTACGCCGCCGTTGCCCGGCGTGTCCAGGGTGCAGGGCCAGTTCACAGGAAGGTCACAGGATCTCCACCGCTCGTCCCCAGGCTGTCCCCAGAACCTGCTCCGCTGTGCGCGCACCCGGACTGCAGTGGCGCGCTGTGGACAACGCCGGCCGCGCTGCACCTGCCACCCCGAACCGGGGTCGCGCACTAGCATCCGGGCGTCGCGAGCCGTGAGGAGCCGGGTGCCCAACCCCTTCGACGACCTCACCATGGGTGGCGCGGCCCTGCCCGCGAGCGCGAACCCCTTCCGGCCCGGCATGGGGCGGATCCCGCCCGACTTCGGTGGTCGTGAGGACGCCCTGCTGCGGGCCCGCATCGTGGTCGAGCAGCTCACCGCCGGGGTCGCACCGGAGTTCGTCCTCTACCGCGGGGTCCGCGGGGTCGGCAAGACCGCGCTGCTGGCCTACGTGCGGCAACGGGCACGGCAGCTGGGCCTGGCCACGATCCACGTCGAGGCCGACCGCGACGACACCGAGCTCATCCGTGCCACCTCGGTGCTGTTGCGGGGCATCGGGGAGCTCGCGGCCCACGGTGGTGAGGGTGCCCTCGCGAGCCTGGCCGTGGCGCGGGACGGGCCCGACGGCCCGCGCCTGAAGGGCCCGGCCGACGCCGAGGCCTTCGAGGCCCTGGTCGGCGACCTCGGTGAGCTCGCCACCCGGCTGCGCCGTGGGGTCCTGCTCACCATCGACGAGGTCCACGAGGCCGGTGACGTGCTGCTCGGGCCCCTGCTGCGGGCCGCACACCGGGCCGCCCAGGACGACGCGCCGCTGGGCGTGCTGCTCTCCGGTCTGCCCACGGCGGCGGAGAACCTGTTCGACGAGGGCCAGACCTACACCGAGCGCCTCGCCCGGGTCGACCTCGGCCTGCTGGGTGCCCCCGGCACCGCGGAGGCGATCCGGCGTCCCTTCGCCCGGGTCGGCGGCGTCGAGGTGGACGACGCCGTGGTGGAGGAGGTCCACGCCGCCTCGGGGGGCTACCCCTGGTTCGTGCAGCCGTGGGGTGAGGCGCTGTGGGACCTGGCCACCGACCCGGGGCGTATCGAGCTGCCCGTGGCCCGGGCGGCGGGGGCACGGGTGCGGGTGCGGGTGGACGACTTCTACGCCACGCGGTGGCGACGGGTGCCCTCGGGGAGGGCCCAGCTGCTGGTCCAGGCGCTCGCGGAGCAGGGGGGTGATGCGGCCATGGGCGATCTGCTCGAGGTGGTGGACATCACCCACCAGGCGGCGTCGCCGGCGCGGCGGGCCCTGCTCGACCTCGGGATCTGCTGGGCGCCGGGACGCGGCCGCCTCGCCTTCAGCGTGCCCGGTTTCGAGCGCTGGGTGCTGTCCACGCGACCGGTCGAGGCGTGAGCGGGGTCGCGCTCCGCGGCCGGTGCGGGCCTTACTAGCCTGAGCGCGATGGATGCGATCCCCCCGCCCCGGTTCGAGGAGCTCGTCGGTGCAGCGCTGGACGCGGTACCCGAGGAGCTGTGGGCGCGGTTCGACAACGTGGTGGTGCTGGTGGAGGACGCCCACGAGGACGAGCCCGACCTGCTCGGCATCTACGAGGGCATCCCCCTCACCGAACGCGAGGAGTACAGCGGTGAGGTCCCCGATGTGATCCGTATCTTCCGGCTGCCCCTGTGCGCCATCGCCGAGGACGACGACCACCTCGTGGACGAGGTCTACGTCACCGTGGTCCACGAGTTCGCCCACCACCTCGGCATCGACGACGACCGGCTCCACGAGCTCGGGTGGGCCTGACCGGCCCAGGGCACCCCCATCCCAGGACAGCGAGGAGACCCGCGATGACCACCGTGCCGCGGCCGGAGCGCACCATCGCCCTGGTCGCCCATGATGCGCGCAAGCCGGACCTGCTGGCCTGGGCACGCCACAACCGCGAGGTGCTCGCGGGCCACCGGCTGGTGGCCACCGGGACCACGGGGGAGCTGCTCGCCGAGGAGCTCGGCCTCGCGGTGATCCGGCTGGAGAGCGGCCCGCTGGGCGGCGACATGCAGCTCGGTGCGATGATCACCGAGGCCAGCGTGGACGTGCTGATCTTCCTGTGGGATCCGCTGTCGGCGCAACCCCACGAGCCCGACGTGCGGGCACTGCTGCGGGTCGCGACCCTGTGGAACGTGCCCGTCGCGAGCAACCGGGCCACCGCCGACCTGCTGGTCACCTCGCCGCTGCTCACCGATCCCGCCTACGTGCGGGAGGTCCCCGACCACGCGACCCACCGCCAGCGCCTGCACCAGGCGACCTGACGGCCGGCCCCGCCCGGGGCGTCCCGCAACCGACCTGCCCCCGCCCGACCGAACCGATCCGGAGGACCCCGGTGACCGACGCTGACCACAACCCCTCCACCCGTCCCGACTGCCTCGGTGTCCTGACCAGCGGCGGGGACGCCGCCGGGATGAACGCGGCGGTGCGGGCCGTGGTGCGCACCGCGCTGTCCCTGGACATCCAGCCCTACCTGATCCATGAGGGCTACGTCGGCATGGTCAACGGCGGCGAGGCGATCGTGAAGGCCGGATCCGCCGACGTCGGCGGCATCCTGCACCAGGGCGGCACCTCCATCGGCACCGCGCGCAGCGAGGAGTTCCGCACCCGGGACGGCCGTCGGACGGCGGCCTACAACCTCGTGACCCGCGACATCACCGCCCTGGTGGTCATCGGCGGGGACGGCTCGCTGACCGGTGCGAACCTGCTGTCCAGCGAGTGGCCACAGCTGCTGGCCGAGCTCGTGGAGGCCGGGCAGCTCGAGCAGGAGGAGGCCGACCGCCACCCCGTCCTGCAGTTGGTGGGCATCGTCGGCTCGATCGACAACGACATGTTCGGCACCGACATGACCGTCGGCACCGACTCGGCGCTGCACCGCATCACCGAGGCGCTCGACGCCCTGCACTCCACGGCCTCCAGCCACCAGCGCTCCTTCGTGATCGAGGTGATGGGACGCAACTGCGGCTACCTGGCCCTGATGTCCGCCCTGGCCACGGGGGCGCAGTGGGTGTTCATCCCCGAGCGCCCGCCCCAGACCGCCAGCTGGGAGGAGACGCTGCGCCGCACCGTGTCCAAGGGACGCGAGCACGGCCGCCGCCAGAACATCGTCGTCGTGGCCGAGGGCGCCCGCGACCGTTACGGGGTGTCGATCACCTCCGAGCGGGTCCGTGACATCCTCGCCGAGGGCCTGGGCGAGGACACCCGGGTGACGATCCTCGGGCACGTCCAGCGCGGGGGATCACCCAGCGCCTTCGACCGGGTGCTGGCGTCGCGGTGCGGGTACCACGCCGTCCACGAGCTGGCCGCCGGACGGGCCGCCGAGGAGGCGCAGCTCGTCGGGATCCGCGAGAACCGGATCGTCACCTCGCCCCTGATGGACGCCGTGGAGCGCACCCGCTCGGTGGCCGGGCTGCTCAAGGAGAAGCGCTACGACGAGGCGATGCAGCTCAGGGGCTCCGGCTTCGTGGAGGCCTACGAGACGATGCGCACCCTGGTGCGTGGTCGACCGCGCACGCCCAGGGATGGTGCCGAGCCCCGGCGCATCGCGATCGTCCACGGCGGCGGGCTGGCGCCGGGGATGAACACCGGGGTGCGCGCCTCGGTGCGCTACATCCTCGATCAGGGTCACATCCCCCTGGCGGTCAAGGGTGGCTTCCCGGGGCTGCGCGACGGTGAGGTGGAGGAGCTCAACTGGATGTCGGTCCACGGCTGGGTGTCCCACGGGGGGGCGGAGCTCGGCACGAAGCGGTTCACGCCCGGCCCCGACGACCTGCCGCGCATCGCCCAGACGATCACCGAGCAGCGCATCGACGGGCTGCTGATGCTCGGGACCTTCGACGGCTACGTGGCCGCCGAGGCGCTCCATCAGGGGCGTGAGCACCACCCCGAGCTCGACATCCCCATCGTGTGCCTGCCGATGACCATCTCCAACGACATCCCCGCCACGGAGTTCACCATCGGCGCGGACACCGCGCTGAACGCCATCACCGAGGACGTGGACAAGATCAAGCAGTCCGCCGTGGCCTCGACCCGGGTGTTCGTCGTCGAGGTGATGGGCAAGGAGTCCGGCTACCTCGCCCTGGCCGGAGGCCTGGCAACGGGCGCGGAGTTCGTCTACACGCCCGAGGAGGGGATCACCCTCGACCGGCTCAAGGACGACGTCGAGCGGCTCACGGAGCGCTTCCGGGGCGGGCAGCGGCTCGGGGTGATCATCCGCGGTGAGGGCGCCGACGACGTGTACACCACCCCCTTCCTGTGGGCGCTGTTCGAGAAGGAGGGGGGCGGGCTGTTCGACGTCCGCCAGTCCATCCTCGGCCACGTCCAGCAGGGCGGCGACCCGAGCCCCTTCGACCGCATCCAGGCCACGCGCTTCGCCGTGCGGTGCGTGGACCACATGCTGGCCACCCTCGACAGCGATGCGCCGGAGAGCGCGATGTGCGGTCTGCTCCAGGGCCGGATCACGTTCACCCCCCTGGCACGCTTCCGCGAGCTGCTCGATCCCGGTGGCGCCCGCCGGCCCGCCGAGCAGGCCTGGTACGACCACCTGCGGCCCATCGCCACCACCATGTCCGGCCTGGACCGCGGCCAGCTGTGAGCTGGGGGGTCGGAGCAGGTGGTCGTGGTTTCCGGCGTGTGGCCGCCATCACCTAGCGTGCGACGACCACCCGCGGCCCGGGTCGGACCTGGCCCGGGTCGGCGGTGACCCCCGGGACGGACGACGAGGAGGCCCCACGTGCGTGAGCAGCGTCGCAGCGGTCACCGTGGACGGCGCAGGGCCGCGGTGGTGACGGGTGTGCTGCTGCTCGCCGCCTGTGGTCAGTTGGAACCCGAGGGGACCGCCGTGGTCACCGTCGAGGAGGAGCCGGACACCACCGAGGAGCCCGCGGAGGAGCCCGAGCCCGGCGACGAGGACGCCACCGAGCAGGACGCCGACGACCCCGACGCGGACTCCGGTGCGCAGGACCCCGCGGAGCCGGAGGACGGGGAGGAGGCGGTCGATCGTGAGGCCCTCGCCCTGGGCGCCTGCGACCTGGCCGACACCCCGGGCGCGGAGCAGCTGGAGGTCGACACCTACGAACGGCTCACCCTCGAGGTGAACTTCGAGCTGGAGCTCCTGGTCAGCGACATGGCCGCGGACCTCGACGAGCTGCTGTCGGGCGTCAGCGACGGGCCGACGCTCGAGGCCCAGCTGGTCGAGCACCGTGAGGACTACGCCGAGACCGTGGAGCCGCTCCGCGAGGTGGTGCCGCCCGAGGGCGCCGAGGAGTGGCACGAGCGGGCGACGGGCAGCTTCGACGACGTGTGCACCGCGATCGAGGACGGTCTGGCCGGCAGCGCCGACGGCGACGACGAGCGTTTCGAGGCCTTCGAGGCGGCGCTCACGGCGTACCCTGGGCTGCTGAACGGGCTCCACGCCAACGCCGCCTGCGGGCCGTTCGAGAGCTGCTGAGGACGGAGGGCAGACCGCCGAAGCGCGAGGAGGTCGCGATGGCGCGCACGCATCTGACGGTGGCGGGCGCGCGCCTGGAGCTCGTCCGCGGCGACATCACGTCGCAGGCGGACCTCGACGCCGTGGTCAACGCCGCCAACGCGCAGCTGCAGACCGGGGGCGGCGTGGCAGGTGCGATCCACCGTGCCGCGGGCCCCGGGCTCGCCCGGGCGTGCCGCCCCCTGGCCCCGATCGCCCCCGGCGAGGTCGTGGCCACCGACGCCTTCGACCTGCCCAACCGCCGGGTGCTCCATGCGCTGGGTCCGGTGTACGGCCGGGACGAGCCCGCCGACGCCCTGCTGGCAGCGTGCTACCGAGGGGCCCTGGAGCTGGCCGCCGAGGAGGGACTGACCTCCGTCGGCTTCCCCGCCATCTCGACCGGGGTCTTCGGCTACCCCCTGGAGGCGGCTGCCGAGGTGGCGCTGACCACGGTCCACGAGGTGCTGGCCGCGGGCAGCACCGTCCAGCTCGTACGCTTCGTCCTGTTCGCCGAGGCCGATCTCGACACCCACGCCCGCGTCCTCGCCACGCTGCCGGACACCTGATCCCCGGAGGCTGCCGCGCCATGTCCTCACGGAAGATGACCCTCGACCTGCACCCGGTGTTCAACCAGGGCGGTGCCATCGACAAGGCGCTGCACGACGCGATGGATGCGGCCGAGGCGCGCAAGGTCAAGGAGCTGGAGATCATCACGGGCAAGGGCAGCGGCGCCCTGCGCAAGCGCGTGCTGCGCTTCCTCGACCGCAAGGACATGCGGGAGCGTTACCACCGCATCGACAAGGACCCTGGCAACCACGGGCGGGTGTTCGTGTACTTCCGGTTCAAACGGGGGCAGTGAGCCAGGGCCGCCCGCGCCGCCGCGTGCTCACGCGGACAGCTCCTCCACCAGGGCCGCGAGCATGGCGTCACACGCCGCGAGCTGCTCCGTGGCGATCCACTCGTCGGGACGGTGCGCCTGCTCGATCGACCCGGGCCCGCACACCACCGTGGAGATCCCCGCCGCCTGGAGGTGGCCGCCGTCGGTGGCGAAGGGCACGGAGCTAGCGGGTGCGGTGCTGCCCGTCAGCCGGCGGACCAGGGCCTCGGCGGCCCCACCCTGTTCGGGGGCCAGGGCACGCGCGGCGGCGTCGGTGCGGAAGGTGATGGTGCCCCGGCCCGTGGTCGCCCGCAGCTCGGGCAGCACCACCTCGGTGGCGTAGCGCTCCACCTCGGCGACCAGGGCGTCGGAGTCGTCGGCCGGGACGGGCCGGTACTCCCAGGTCAGCTCGGCCCGGCGGGGGACGATGTTGATGGCCTGGCCGGCGTGCAGGGTCGCGACGTTGCAGGTGGTGTAGGGCGGATCGAAGCTCGGGTCGGCGGCGGCGTCGCGGTGCCGGCGGGCGAGGTCGTCGATGTGGGTGGCGATGCGCGCGGCCGCGACCAGGGCGTTCGCAGCGTGCTGGGGCTGGCTCGAGTGGCCGTCCACGCCCTCGATCACGGTGGTGAAGGCCCGCACGCCCTTGTGGGCGGTCACGGGTGCGAGCAGGCTCGGCTCGCCGACGATCGCGGCCTCGGGGCGCGGTTGCGTGCTGAGCAGCAGCTCCACCGCGGCAGGGGCGCCCACGGTGCCGAGCTCCTCGTCGTAGGTCAGCAGCAGCAGGATCGGTCGGGTCAGCTCGGCGGCGACCATCGTGGGCAGCTGGGCGAGGGCACTGGCCAGGAAGCCCTTCATGTCGGTCACGCCGCGGCCGACGAGGCGGTCGCCGTCGGGGGTGAGGGTGAAGGGGTCACTGGACCAGGGCTGTCCCTCCACGGGGACGCAGTCGGTGTGGGCGGCGAGCACGACACCGCCCGCCACGGGCGGACCGATGCGGGCGACGAGGTTCGCGCGGGTGCCCGTGGGGTCCAGCTGGCGGGAGTGGGGCACACCGTGGGTGTCGAGGAGCGCCTCGACGGCGGCGATCAGCTCGAGGTTGGAGGTCGCGCTGGTCGTGTCGAAGCCCACCAGATCGGCGAGGAGGTCCCGGGTCCCCCTCATGCGTCGGCCTCGGGGTGGTCGCTCACCTGCGCGGCGTCGCGGTACAGCTCCGCCAGCGCCAGGTAGCCCGCGACGTTGCGTCGTGGGACAGCGGGCAGCTCCGCCTCCCTGACCTTCGCGGGGACGCCCACCGCCAGGGTGCCGGGGGGGACCTCCTGTCCCTCCCGCACGACGGCCCCGGCGCCCACCACGGCCCCGGCGCCGACCCGCGCGCCGTTGAGGATGATGGCGCCCATGCCGATCAGCGCATCGTCCTCCACGGTGCACCCGTGGAGGATCGCGCGGTGCCCGACGGTGACGCGCTCGCCGATCGTCGCCGGCACGCCCGCATCGGTGTGCAGCACCGTCAGGTCCTGGAGGTTGGTGTCCCGGCCGACGGTGATGGTCGCGCGCTCCGAGCGCAGGACGCAGCCGAACCACACCGAGACCCCGGCGGCCAACTCCACCTGGCCGGCGATGGTGGCGCCGTCGGCGACGAAGGCGTCGGGATCGATGCGGGGCGTGTGCCCGTCGACGGTGAGGATGCGTGCCACCGGTCTGGCTCCTGGTCGCGGTGGAGGCCGGTCCGGCCGCCGGCGCGGCACCCGGGGACCCGCCCGTGGGGCGCGAGTCTGCCACCTCACGGGCGGGGGCTTCGACCGCGGCGTGCGGGCGTTCGCACGCACCGGCCGGCTGTGCCACGCTGGGCGGGACCAGGCGAGGTGGGAGGGAGCCGATGACCGAGGCCGCCGGGCGGATCGCGTCCCTGCTGCGCAGAGCCGACGAGGTGCGCAAGGCCGCGGCCTCACGCCGCGACCCGGGCCCCGTCCGTGAGCAGCTCGCGCGGCTGCTCGGTGAGGCCCGTGACCACCTCGACGAGGTGGGTGAGGAGGACCTGCGTCTGGAGCTCGCCGGGGCGATCGCGCGGCGCGTGGCCGACCTCGACCACGAGGAGGTCGCCACGCTGCTGGGCCCGAGCCCCGAGGTCGCGGTCGCACCCACCTCGACCGACGACCCCGACCGGGTGCCACCCGGTCAGCACCTCACGGCCGGTTTCCCCGTGCTGCACGTCGGCCGTGCCCCGACCTGGACCGCCGCGGACGTACGGCTGACCGTCACGGGCCTGGTCGCCCACCGGCTGGTGCTCGACCTCGACGGGCTCCGGGCGCTGGGCAGCGTGGAGCGCACGCGGGACTTCCACTGCGTGACCACCTGGTCGCGGCTGGACAACACCTGGACCGGGGTGCGGGTGGCCGACGTGCTCGCGCAGGCACAGCCGAGGGCGACGGCGACCCACGCCGTGGTGTCGGGCCACCCCGCCTACAGCACGAACCTGTCCCTGGAGGACCTCACCGCCGATGACGTCCTCCTCGCCTGGCAGCACGATGGCGCGCCCCTGCCGATCGAGCACGGCGGGCCCCTGCGCCTGGTCGTGCCCCACCTCTACGGGTGGAAGTCCGTCAAGTGGGTCACGGAGATCCGGCTGACCGACCGGGACGTGCGCGGCTACTGGGAGGAACGGGGCTACCACGACCTCGGCGATCCCTGGCGGGAGCAGCGGTTCCGCGGGGATTGAGGGCCTGACCGACACCGAGGGAGGCCGGCACGTCGGTGTCAGGTCGGGCTGTCGCGCAGCCGCCGCGCGGCTGCACGAAGGGCCGACAGGGTCACCTCGATGGAGGGCCGCATCCGTGAGCTGGTGCGGGTCAACGCCAGGATCGAGCGGCTCGCGGGTCGCGGGAGGTCGTGGGTGGTCAGGCGCCCACGGTGGGGTGTGCTGATGGCGAGCTGCGGCAGGATCGCGATGCCCACGCCGTCACCCACCAGGGTGGCGATGGTGGCCAGCCCCTCGAACTCCCACACCGTGCCCGGCCGCACGCCGGCCGCGGCGAGCACGGCATCGAAGGCGGCACGGGAGGGTTCGCCCCGGGGGGCGCAGATCCACGGGCCGGGTGCCGCCTCGGACAGGCTGATGGGGCCCTGCTCGCCCGCCAGGGGGTGCTCGGCGCCGGCGATGAGCACCAGGGGGTCCTCGAGCAGGGTCTCGCGGTGCAGCCGCGACATCCGCGCGACGTCCAGGCCGCCGTGGTCGTCGATGATGGCCACGTCCGCCTCCCGGGCCCGCAGCCGCGCGAGCGCCTCCTCGGGCGGCGCCTGCCGCACGACGACCTCCAGCCCGGGATGGTCCACCCGCAGCGAGGCCAGGCTCGGGGCGAAGGCGACGGCAGCCGAGGGCACCGCCGCGACCCGCACCGGTCCGGTGGGTGCACCGGTGTGCGCCGCGAGGTCCACCTCGGCCTGTTCCACCGCGTCGAGGACCCGGGCCGCGTGGGACGCGAGGCGGCGGCCGAGGATCGTCAGCTCGGCGCTGCGGGCGGTGCGGTCGAGGAGGGCGACCCCCGTCTCGCGCTCCAGGGTCGAGAGCTGCTGGGAGACCGCCGAGGGCGAGTAGCCCAGGGCCTCGGCGGTGGCCGCGATGCTGCCCTGCTGGGCGAAGTGGTGGAGGAGCTGGAGACGGTGCAGGTCGAGCATCGGTTCTCCTTATGGTCGGGTTCACCATATCGCGCTTGCGCTGATGCTTGCGGGGGAGCACGGTCGTACGTGGCGCGTCGTAGGTGCGTGCCGACCCCAACCAGCGAGCCCCCGCACCACCACCGAGGAGCAACCCCAGTGGCCGTCTCCGCCACCCTGGCCGTGAACGAAGCCGTCGAACGCGCCCGGCGCGCCGGACGCGCCGTCCTGCCCCTGGGTTTCGGGGAGGCCGGCCTCCCCGTCCACGCCGCACTGCGCGAGCGCCTGGCCGGTGCTGCCGGCGCCAACAGCTACGGGCCCGTCGCGGGCCTGCCCGAGCTCCGCGCGGCCGCCGCCGGCTACTGGCAGCGCCGGTCCCTGCCGACCAGCGCCGAGCAGGTGGTCGCCGGCCCCGGCAGCAAGCCGCTGCTCTACGGGCTGCTGGCCGCCCTCGAGGGTGACGTCGCGCTGCCCCGGCCGAGCTGGGTCAGCTACGCGGCCCAGGCGACGATGCTGCACCACCAGGCCCGGTTCGTGGACACCACGCCGGGGCAGGGCGGGGTCCCCGACCCCTTCGCCCTGGCGGCGCTGGCCGACCAGGCACGTGCCGCCGGCCGGCCCCTGCGCAGCGTCGTGCTCACCCTGCCCGACAACCCGACGGGGACCCTGGCCGGCCGCGACCGCGTCGCGGGGGTGTGCGCCGTGGCGCGGGAGCACGACCTGGTGATCATCTCCGACGAGATCTACCGCGACCTGGTGCACGATCCCGCCACCCCCTACGTGTCCCCCGCGGAGCTGGCCCCGGAGCGCACCGTGATCACCACGGGGCTGTCCAAGAACCTCGCGCTGGGCGGGTGGCGGCTGGGTGTCACCCGGCTGCCCGACAGCGAGCTCGGGGAGCAGCTGGGCCAGCACCTGCTGGACATCGCCAGCGAGATCTGGTCCTCCCCGCCGCACCCGGTGCAGTCCGTGGCCGCCTGGGCCTTCACCGAGCCCGAGGTGCTGCGCGACCACCTCGCTGCCAGCCGGCAGCTCCACGGCACCGTCGCCCGGGCGGTGGCGGAGGTGTTCGCCGGTGTGGGCGCCGAGGTGGCGGCGCCAGCGGGTGGCTTCTACCTCTACCCCGATCTCGAGGCGCACCGGGAACGACTCGCACGGCGGTGGGGGATCACCGACGGCGCGGGCCTCGCCCGGGTGCTGCTCGAGGAACTGGACGTCGCGACCCTGCCCGGTTCGGCCTTCGGCGACCACGCCGGCGCGCTACGCCTGCGCGTGGCCACCAGCCTGCTGTACGGGCCCGACGACCTGCGCCGCCAGACCGCGCTGATGGACGACGACCCCCTGGGCCTGCCCTGGGTGCGCGACGGCCTCGGGCAGCTGCGCGGTGCCCTGGAGCGCCTGCTCGACTGACGGGGTGGC
>SKTN01000151.1 GCA_007117945.1 Nitriliruptoraceae bacterium
ACATCTACTTCACCGTGGTCTACAAGGCCATCACGGCCATGCACACCGGCTACGTCCCGCGCACCGACGCGGAGATCGAGCACGCGAAGTGGGTCGCGGAGCTCGAGGAGCTGAAGGCCCGTGAGCCCGCTGCCTCGGACCCCGCGACCACGGACACCTCGATGCCGGACGGGGAAGGCGACGGGGACCGCGCCTGAGACCCCCACGAGACCTGCACGACCTCAGCACGACCTGACGGGGCAGGTGGCCCCGACCCGAACGAAATACGAACCGAGAGGATGCAACATGCGTACAGCCCGCACACGGTCGCTGCTCGCGGCCCTGCTCGCACTGATGATGGTGCTGGCAGCCTGTGGTGACGGCGACAACGGTGAGGCCGCGGTCGACGACGCCGACGAGGGCGAGGAGCTCGCCCTGGACCTCGACGACGACGATGACGCCGTCGAAGAGGACGACGAGGCCGTCGAGGAGGACGACGACGCCGACGCAGCGGATGACGCCGAGTTCGACCTCGTCGCCGCGGTGGGCGACTACACGGAGACCATCCCCGACGGCTGGATGATGCACGCCACCCTTGAGGACTTCGAGGACGCGCGACAGGTCGAGGGCACCATGATCCTCGACGTGCGGACCGCTGAGGAGATCGAGGAGAACGGGGTCATCCCAGGCACCACCGCGATCACCCTCCGTGAGCTCGGCCAGAACCTGCAGCACATCCCGACGGACCAGCCCGTCATCGTGGTCTGCGCCGCCGGTTGGCGGGCAGGCATCGCGACCTCGGCGCTGCGCATGTTGGGCTACGACAACGTCATGGGTTACCGGGCCGGTGCCCCCGGCTGGGAGGCCGAGGGCAACGAGCTGACCGATGAACTGGTCGAACTCGAGGACTACGGTCAGCCCGATGCGGACCCCGAGCTCGTTGCTGCCATCGATGACTTCCTGACCACCATCCCCGACGGCTGGCTCACCGCAGGTGGCGCCGAGGACGTCCTCGAGGCGCAGGAGGCGGGAGCGGCACTCATCGACGTCCGTCAGCCCGACGACTACGCCGACGGCCACGTGCCGGACGCGATCTCTATCCCGATCCGTGAGCTGGTGGCCAGCAGCGACCAGATCCCAACGGACACCAACGTCATCATCCACTGCCAGAGCGGATGGCGTGCGGGTCTGTCCATCCCGATCGTCCACCTGCTCGGGTTCGACAACGTGACCGGCTACGGCGGCCACTTCGACGGCTTCGTCGACGCCGGCGTCGTGACCCAGTAAGCGGACAACGCAGGACAGCAGGGGCGGCCTTCGGGCCGCCCCTGCAGCGTGCGGGCCTCGGTTCGTGCCGCAGTTGGGTCGCGCGTCAGTCCGTGTCGCGGGCCGACAGGACCTCCTCGATCCACTGCAGCCCCGCGATCGCCGTGGGCAGGCCGCAGGTGGCGATGGCCAGCATCGCGACGTGGCGTAGTTCCTCGGGGGAGACGCCGGCGTCGAGGGCCTTGCGGGCGTTGGAGCGCACCGCGCCCTCCGCGACGCCACCGATCGCCAGCCCGAGCTTGACCAGGCGCTGGGTGCGTTCGTCGATCGGGCCGGCGGCCTGGGTGGCGGCGCCCAGGCCGTCCATGGCCGATGCCACCTCCGGGAAGCGCTCGCGGTAGTCGGTGTAGATCTCCGGGACGTGCTCGGTCATGTGCCGTCGCTCCAGCTCGGGGGACTCGTGCGCACCGTAGGCGTGCCGGGATCAGGATGCGTCGTGCTGTCAGCGCGCGGCAGGTCGGCCTTGCCGCACGAATAGGGACGCTCCAACGATCGTGGGAAGGTCGGCGCGGTCTCAGGGACCTCCGACCCTGCCTTCGTTCCAACGCAGGTAGGAGAGTCGCGCAGGTCAACCCGCCGCACACCGGAGGCGCCGTGTCCGCCATCACGCTGCCCGCACCCACCATCAACCGTGACACCTGCGCGGTCGGCCCGGTCAACAGCGACGGTTGTCGCTCCTGCCTGGAGTCCTGCCCCTACGGCGCCATCCAGTTGCGCAACCGTCCCGACGGTGCGCAGATGGACATCGACCCCCACCTGTGTCAGCGGTGTGGCGCGTGCAGCGGGGTGTGTCCCACCTCCTCGGTGGAACGTCCCTTCCTCCCCGCGGAGGAGCTCACGACCCTGGTCGCCGATGCAGCGGCGACCGTCGAGGGCGGGGTACTCGCCATCACCTGCCAGGCCTCCGAGCAGCGGGTGGCCCGCGAGGTCGGCGGCGACGCGGTGGTGGTGCTGCCCTCGCTGCTGATCGTCGATGAGACCGTGCTGCTGACGGCGTTGACCTCCGGGGCCGGTGGGGTCGTGCTGGTCGGCTGCCTGGCCTGCACCCATGACCGCCCCCGCACCCTCCTGGATCCCCTGACGGTCACCCGGACCATCGTGGACGACCCCCGGCGGGTCGCCTTCGTCGAGGACGACGGGTCCGTCGCGCCGCTGCGGCAGGCGCTGGAGCGCATGACGGCGCTCTCGCCCATGGCTGAGCGGCTCGGTCCCGATGACCGGCTGCGCCTGGTGACCGCCCACGACCGGCGCGAGCGGCTGCGCATCCTGCTGCCGCACTTCGGTGCGGGCGACATCGCCCCCGTCGCTGCCGGCGGGTTCGGGCACATCGTGCTGGACCAGGAGGCCTGCGTCGCCTGTGGCGCCTGCGCGATCGCCTGCCCCACCGACACCCTGCAGCTCGACGGCTCCGCCGCCAGCCTGACCGTGACCGACCTGGAGTGCGTGGGCTGCACCGCCTGCGTCGCCGCCTGCCCCGATGACGCGCTCACCCTGGAGCCGGCGGTACCGGTGGGCGCCGGTGCCCTGCAGCGCCGGGTACTGCTCACCGACGACAGCGTCGCCTGCCTGACCTGCGGCGAGCACTACGCACCGCAGCGCCTGCTCGCTCACGCCCGCGCGACCCTCGAGGAGTCGGGGCTGGACCCGGACGACCCACGCTTCCAGCTGGGTGTCTGCCCGGACTGCCGGGCCTCCAACGCACGCCACGTGCCCGCGGAGCAACTCGGCGGGCAGGGCGGCTGCGCCTGTGGCGACGGTGGCGGGAGCTGCGGTGGCGGTGGTGGAGGCTGCGGTTGCGGGGAGACCGCAGGCGGCTGCGGCGGCGCCGATCCCGGCGAGCTCGCCGGTGCGGGTAGCGGCATCGACCGCCGCTCCTTCCTCAAGGGCGCGATGACCACCGCAGCCGTCGGTGCCGTCCTGCCGCTGCTGCCCAAGGGCACCCCGGCCTTCGCGGTCGAGGAAGCCCCGGTGATCCAGCACGGGCGGCTCGGGATGGTGATCGACCTCGAGCGCTGCATCGGCTGCCACGCCTGCACCAACGTGTGCAAGGCGGAGAACAACGTGCCGCTCGGTG
>SKTN01000219.1 GCA_007117945.1 Nitriliruptoraceae bacterium
GCGAACAGGCCCTCCACGAACAGCTCGGGGTCGAAGGGCGCCAGATCGTCGATCTCCTCGCCCAGTCCCACCAGCTTCACCGGGATGCCGAGCTCACGCTGCACCGCCACCACGATCCCGCCCTTGGACGACCCGTCGAGCTTGGTCAGGGCGATCCCGGTGACATCCACCGCCTCGAGGAAGGCCTTGGCCTGGGCGATGCCGTTCTGACCCGTGGTGGCATCGAGCACCAGCAGGGTCTCCTCCAGCGGCCCGGCCTGCTTCTCCAGCACCCGCTTGACCTTGCCCAGCTCGTCCATCAGCTGGCGCTTGTTGTGCAGTCGGCCGGCGGTGTCGACGATCAGCAGCTCGCTCTCGGCGGACCGGGCGGCGTCGTAGGACTCGTAGGCCACGGAGGCCGGGTCGGCGCCCTCGTCCTTGCGGACCAGCTGGGCGCCGGTGCGCTCGGCCCAGATGCCGAGCTGCTCCGCGGCGGCGGCCCGGAAGGTGTCCGCCGCGGCCACGGTCACGCTGCGTCCCTCGCGCTGCTCCACCGCCGCCAGCTTGCCGATGGTGGTGGTCTTGCCGGTCCCGTTCACCCCGGTCACCAGCCACACCGTCGGCCCCTCGTCCGTCGCCCGGGCGAGGCTGCGGTCGGCGCTGCCGAGCGCACCCGTCAGCTCCTGCTTGAGCAGGTCGAGGACCGCGTCACCGTCGGTCGCACCCTCCTCGCGGGCGCGGCGGCGGAGCTCCTCCACCAGCTCCATCGTGGCGGTGACGCCGACGTCGGCGGTGATGAGCGCCTCCTCGAGCCCCTCCCAGGCCTCCTCGGTGACCCCACCCCCGAACAGCTCCACCACGGAGCTGCCCAGCACGTTGCGGGTGCGGGTCAGGCGCCGGCGGAAGCGTTCGCCGAGGCTGAGGGGTTCCGGCTCCGGCACCGGCTCCGGTTCGGGCTCGACCTCCGGCGGCAGCCGGTCCTCCAGCAGCTCCGCCGGGGTGTCGGGCACCGTGGGGACATCGAGGTCGTCGACATCGGGCGCGGAGTCTGCGGGCGTGTCGGTGACCGTGCCGACGCCACCCTGGCCGTCACCGTCACCGTCACCGTCGGCGTCGGCGTCGGCGTCGCGGTCGACCTCCGGCTCAGCCACGTCGGTGGCCGACCCTCCGGCGCCCGCATCGTCGTCACGACCCCGGGAACGCACGACGTTGCGCACCAGGAGGCCACCGGCGACCACGATGGCGCCGATCACCACCAGCAGGGGATCGATCTCCGTACCGGTGACGGCCAGGGCGGACAGCTCGGTCGCGGTGGTGTGCATGCGGGACCTCGCGGAGCGGGAGGGGGCGGGAAGCGGGAAGTCAAGGGCTGGGGTGGTGGAGCCCGCCGGTCAGCGGAAGGGAACGTCAGTGAAGCGTGCCGGAGCCGGCACGACCCGCCGTGCACCGTGGCCGAAGGACCGGCCGAAGGCTCAGGCGCTGGTCGAGGCCTCCTCGAGGACCGCCTCGGTGGGGTCGTCGCTGGCCCGGTCCTCCAGGGCCGCAGGCGAGCGCTGGCCGGGCCGCAGCCGCTCGGCGACCACCTTGGTGACCGCGTCGGGGCCCATGGTCACGCCGTACAGCATGTCGGCGATCTCCATGGAGCGCTTCTGGTGGGTGACCATGATGATCTGCGCGTGGCCGCGGAAGGAGCGGATCACCTTCAGCAGCCGCTGCAGGTTGACGTCGTCGAGTGCCGCGTCGACCTCGTCGAGGACGTAGAAGGGTGAGGGGCGGGCCCGGAAGATCGCGAACACGAAGGCCAGCACCGTCAGGGACCGTTCCCCACCCGAGAGCAGCGACAGCCGGGTCACCTTCTTGCCCGGCGGACGCGCCTCCACCTCGATGCCCGTGGTGAGCAGGTCGTCGGGTTCGGTGAGCACCAGGCGGCCGTAGCCGCCGGGGAACACCGTGGAGAAGGTCAGCTCGAACTCGCGCGCGACGTCCTCGAAGGCGGTGCGGAAGACCTCGCGGATGCGGTCGTCGACGGCGACCACGACCTCCTGGAGGTCACGCTTGGAGCGGCGCAGGTCGTCGAGCTGATCGGAGAGGAAGGCGTGGCGCTCCTCGAGGGCCTTGAACTCCTCGAGCGCCAGGGGGTTGACCCGCCCGAGCAGGCCGACCTTGCGCACCAGTTCGTCCTCGCGGGCGGTCAGCTCCTCCTGGTCGGCGCCGGTGGCGTCGGGGTGCTCGGCCCGCACCTCCTCGGGGCTGAGGGAGAGCTCGGTGCGGATGCGGGCGACGAGGTGGTCGAGGCGGGTGGTGACGTCCTGGCGGCGCAGGTCCGCAGCGTGGCGGCGCTCGGTCAGCTCGGCCAGCTGCTCCTGGACCGTGGCGGCCTCCTCGCGGGCACTGTCCAGCACCTGACCGGCTGCACGGACCTCGGCGTGGAGCCGATCACGTTCTGCGGCAGCGGCGGCCAGGGACCCCTCGATCCGCTCCAGCGCGGTGCGCACCACCACGGCGAGCTCCCCGCACCGCTCGATGCCGCGGCGCCGGGCCTCCCGGCGCCGGGCCGCCTCCGCCAGCGCGGTCTCGACGTCGTCGGCCTCCTGGCGCAGCCCCGCAGCCTGCTCCTCGAGGTGGCGGACCTGCTCCACGGAGCGTTCCAGGGTCAGGCGGGCGTCGAGCTCCGCCTCACGCGCCACCTCCACCGCCTCGTCCAACTCCGTCGAGGTGGCGTCGGGGCCGGGCTCGGGTGCCTCCTCGGGCTCGTCGGGGCCCCGGGAGTGCAGCTCCGACAGGGCCTGGCGGTCGCGTTCGAGGACCTGCTCGAGCTCGTGGTGCTGCGCGGCGACGACCTCACGCTGGTCGGCCAGGGAGGGCAGCTCCCGGTTGAGGCGGGCGAGGCGCTCGGCGGCGCCGGTGATGCGCGCGTCGGACTCGTTGATGCGGTCGGTGGCCCCGGCCAGGACCTCCTCGGCCCGTTCCAGGGCTGCGCCGGCATCGGCGCGCTGCGCGGCGAGCGCAGCGAGCCGTTGTGCGAGCTCAGCGGCCTCCCGCTCGGCGTCGTCGGCAGCGGTGGCGGTGACCACGCTGGAGCGCTCGGGCGACCCGGCGGCGAGGTAACCGCGGGGTCCGGCCAGGTCGCCCTCGGGCGTGACGAAGGTCAGCTGGGGATCGCGACCGTGGAGCAGCACCGCGGTGCTCCAGTCGGCAACGAGGTAGGTGCCCTCCAGGGCCCGCTGCAGCGCGGCGACCACCTGGGCACTGGCCTCGCCGGCATCCGCAGCCGCCAGTGCAGCGGCCAGGGGGCTGGCACCCGCGGCGTCGAGCCGCGCACGGGTCTCCTCGTCGAGCGCCACGGGGGGCCGCGCCTCGGCGCGGCCGACCAGCACCAC
>SKTN01000209.1 GCA_007117945.1 Nitriliruptoraceae bacterium
CTCGTAGGTCGCCAGGCGGAGCTGGAGCTGTTCCGGACCGCCGTCGCGTCGGGTTCTTCCGACCTCGCCGTGCTGTACCTGCACGGGCCGGGGGGTATCGGCAAGTCGAGCCTGCTGGCAGCGTTCGCCGAGATCGCGACGGAGCACGGCGCGACCGTGGTTCGTCTCGATGGGCGGGAGCTCGCCGCAACGCCAGGTGCGATCCGCGCGGCGATGCGTGGGGTCGTCGAGGTACCGGACGACGGTCCGATCAGCGTGACGTCCGACCCGTTGGTGCTGCTGATCGACAGCTACGAACGCCTGATGCCGGTCGACGAGTGGCTCCGGGAACGGTTGGCCCCGCGGCTACCGGTCGATGCCGTCACGGTCCTCGCGGGACGCCGTCCGCCCGAGCCCGGGTGGCGAGCAGACCCTGCCTGGCGTGACCTGCTCCGGGTCGTGTCGCTCCGCAATCTCGCACCGGCTGACAGCCGTGCGTACCTCGCGGCCTGTGGGGTCGACCCGGAGCACCATGAGCGGCTGGTCGCGCTGACGCACGGTCACCCACTGGGGCTGTCGCTGTGCGCGGACGTCGCGGTGCGAGGAGGTGAGCTCGGAGGTGACACGCTCCACCCGGACCTCGTGGGCGACCTGGTCCGCAGCTTCGTCGACGTGGTGCCCGACGAGCGTCAGCGCGTCGTCCTGGCGGCCTGCGCGCAGGCGCGGGTGACCACCGAGGAGATCCTGCGTGCGGCGCTGGGGCCGGACAGCGACGCCGGCGAGTCGCACGAACGCTTCGCGTGGCTGCAGGAGCTGTCGTTCATCGAGACCGCCCCCGATGGCGTGTTCCCGCACGAGTTGGCCCGGGATGTGCTGGATGCGGATCTGCGGTGGCGGGATGCCGCCGAGTACACCCGCATCTTCCGTCGCGTGGCCGGGGCCATCCGCGGTCGCCTCGGCAGCCTTCGCGGTGCGGAGCAGCAGCGAGCCATCTCCGACCTGAAGTTCCTGTTCCGACACATCCCGGGGGTCCTGTCACCGATCGACTGGGAGGCGTGGGGGCAACACCACCCGGTGGCCGCGGTACCCGACGACCGGGAGAACGTCCTCGCCCTCATCTCCGCTGCCGAAGGGGAGGAGGCAGCCCGCATCGCTGCGCTGTGGTGGGCGGCGCAGCCCGAGGGGTTCTCGGTGTTGCGCGATCGGTCCGACGCTGTGCGGGGTGTGATCTGTCTCCTGGATCTGACCGCCGCAGCGGAGGCAGACCGAGCCGCGGACCCGGGGGCGATGACCGTGTGGAACCACGCCCACGACCAACGTCCTCCGCGGCCCGGGGAGGTCGTGGCCCAGACCCGGTTCATCGTCGACCGCGAGGCCTACCAGGGACCCTCGCCGACGCTCAACGCCGTCCCCATCGTCACGCTCCAACGTCAGTTGGCGACCCGCAACCTCGCCTGGGACTATCTGACGATGCGCGACCCGGATACCTGGGACGACTTCTTCGCCCTGGCCGACTTCCACCGCATCCGGGATGCGGACTTCGAGGTAGCTGGGCGTCGGTTCGGGGTGTTCGCTCATGACTTCCGGGAGCGGCCGGTTGATGAGCTCATCGACCTGTGGATCGAACGCTCGCTCGGCCAGGACCCCACGTTGCAGGTCCGGTCCGGCAGCCAGCCGCAGGTGCTCTCGCAGGAGGAGTTCACTGACGCGGTGCGTCAGGCACTGCGCGATCTGTCACGCGCCGACCTGCTCGGTCGCAACCCGTTGCTCGGCACGCGGCTGCTGCGACAGGAGGCTGGAGACCGGGAGCCCGATGCCGCGATGCTCGAGGCCCTCCTGCATGCGGCGATGGAGGACCTGCGGCAGCACCCCCGTGACGACAAGCTGCTGCGAGCCGTGGAGGGGACCTACCTCGATCCCGCCCCGACCCAGGAGGCCGCTGCACGACGCCTCGGCCTGCCCTTCAGCACCTACCGGCGGCACCTGACCCAGGGCATCGAACGCATCGTCGCGTGGCTGTGGGATCGGGAGGTGTACGGCGCGAAGGGATCGGGTGGCCATCGGTGAGCAGGGCCGAGCAGTGATCGGTCTGGAACGTGAGCAGACGCCTCGGGCAGCCTCGTCACCGCTGACGAGGAGCAGGAGATGGACAGCGCCCGACCGGGTCGAGCCCTGGTGGTCGGTGGCGGGATCGCGGGGTTGCTCGCGGCGCGCGTGCTGGCGGAGTGCCACCTCGAGGTCCAGGTGCTCGATCGCGACGAACTGGATCCTGCCCGCAGCCACGACCCGCGACGCGGTGTCCCCCAGGGACGCCACATCCACGCGCTCCTCCCCCGCGGCCGGGAGATCCTCGAGGAGCTGTTCCCGGGCCTGACGGGGCAGCTGATCGATGCCGGCGCACCATCCGGTGACCTGTTGGGCGATGCTCGACTCCACCTCGGCGGTCACCGGTTCGCCCGGGCTGCTGCCGGCCTGATGACGGTGAGCGTGAGCCGCCCCTCCCTCGAATCCTGTATCCGTGCACGGGTGGCAGAGCTTCCGAACGTGACCTTCGGACCACCCACCGACGTACTCGGCCTCGTGACGACCCCGGACGGTGAGCGGGTCCGCGGGGTGCGGGTCCTCCGTCGTGCCGATGACAGTGCGGAAGAGGTCCTCGACGCCGCCGTGGTGATCGACGCGATGGGTCGAGGATCGCGGACGCCGGCCTGGCTCCGGCACCTGGGCTACGACCAGCCGACCGAGGACCGCATCGCCGGCGACCTCGGCTACGCCACACGCCACTACCGGCTCGATCCCGAGGTGCTCGGCGGTGACTGGGGCACCCTCCAGGCGCCGACGCCCACGTGCCCGCGCGGTGGCGTGCTGGCACGGATCGAGGGCGACCGCTGGACCGTGACGTTGTTCGGCATGCTCGGCGACCACCCGCCGACCGATCCCGCCGGGTTCGTGGCCTTCGCGGGGTCACTGCCGTTCTCGGATGTCCACGCAGCGATCCGGACCGGGGAGCCACTCGATGCACCGGTCGCCTACCGGTTCCCCGCGAGCGTGCGCCGCCGCTACGAGCGGTTGCGGCACTTCCCCGACGGCCTGCTGCCCATCGGTGATGCGGTGTGCAGCCTCAACCCGATCTACGGCCAGGGGATGACGGTGGCAGCGCTCCAGGCGCTGGCCCTGCGGGAACGTGTCCGACGGGACGGGACGGCCGAACCACGCCGATGGCTGCGCCGGGCTGCACGGATCGTCGATGCGCCCTGGGACATGGTCGTCGGTGGTGACCTCGCGTTCCCCGAGGTGGCGGGACCTCGCACCGCGAAGGTGCGGCTGCTCGGCGCGTACATGGCTCGCCTCCATGCCGCTGCGGCCCACGATCCCC
>SKTN01000378.1 GCA_007117945.1 Nitriliruptoraceae bacterium
AACCCGCCGTCGGGGTTGTACTGGTGGAACAGGTGGACTCGGCCGTTCCAGCGCAGGGGGCCGGTGGGGTCGTTGGTCCACCCGTCGGCGGGGCGCAGGTGGACACGCGGACGGTGCTCGACCTGCCCGTTCCCGGCGGAGCTACCCCTCACCGGCGTCATCGCGTCGACCGGGCAGTTCCCGATCCAGGAGCAGCACCGCGCTGGGATCGCTGATGACCTTCTCCAGCTCGCCGACCACGGTGCTGACGCTGGCCTCCTCCTCCACCTGTTCCTCAAGGAACCAGGTCAGCAGGGGCAGGCTCGGGTAGGCGCGAGCCTCCGTCGCGGCGGCGTACAGCTCGCCGATGGACGCGGTGACCTTGCGCTCATGCTGGAGGGCGGCGACGAACACCGCCAGCAGATCCTCGTACTCGGCGGGCGGCGCGTCGAGCGCCGCCAGGGTCACCTGGCCATCGCGGTCGAGGACGTGGTCCATGAACAGCCGCGCATGCTCGGCCTCCTCGGCGGCCTGCGACCGCAGCCAGGCGGCGGAGCCGGTGTAGTCGTGGGCCTCGGCCCACGCCGACATCTGGAGGTACACCCGCTCCGCCGTGTGCTCCAGCGCGATCTGGGCGTTGAAGCGTGCCTGCAGGTCAGCATCCATCCGGCATCCTCCTTGAGGTGGGCGAGAGCCGCGACGATAGGCGCCTCACCGCGCCTCGCGGAACAGCGCCACCCGCTGCAACCTGGGGTCGTACCTGCGCAGCTCCAGCCGCTCGCGCTGGTTGGTCCGGTTCCTGGTCGTGGTGTAGGTGCTGCCCGTGCCCTCCGTGGAGCGCAGGGTCACCACGACCCGCTTGGCATCCCGCTTGGCCATCAGACCTCCTCCCCACGCGCGCGGATGCGGGCCAACGCCGCGTCGATACCGATGCGATCGATCGTCTTGATCGCCTTCGCGGACAGTTGCACGCGGACATGGCGGTGTTCGGAGGGCACCCAGTACCGCTTGGTCTGCAGGTTGGGATCGAACCGTCGCGACGACCGGCGATGGGAATGGGACACCTGCTTGCCGAACCGCGGTGCGGCGCCGGTGAGCATGCAGTGACGGGCCATCGTTCCTCCTCTGGCTGCAGGATCATGATTTGAGACTGATTCCGAGATAGCTTATCGTCTTGCCCATGCGCACCCTCACCGTCTCCCTTTTGGCCTCCACCCACCCCCTGTGGCGCGAGGCGGTGCTCACGCGCCTGCACGCCGTCCGACCGGATCTGGTGGTGGTGCGCCACGAGCTCACCACCATCGAGGTGGACGGCTGCGTGCACCGCACCGTCACCCGCACCACCACGCAGGACACGGCGCTGGCGGTCGACGAGCGATGCTGCCTGTCCTGCCTGCTGCGGGAGGACACCGCGGCCGTGCTCACGGAACTGGCGACCGAACCCGGACCTCTCGAGGTGCTGGTCGTCCTACCCGTGGCCGTCGAGCCGCTCACCGCCGCCACCGCCCTCGGCGCCCGCGAGGGCGTCGTGCTGGACGCGGTCATCGCGGCTGTGGACGCGGGACGGCTGGAGCAGGACCTGGTCGAGGGCGGACCCCTGCCCGCGTCGGGCATCCCCGACGACCCCAGGGGCCACGCCGAGGTGTTGGTCCGCCAGCTCCGCCACGCCGATGTGGTCCTGCACACCCACGGCGACGACCGCAGCGACGCCCTGATCGAGGCGCTGGCACCACGGGCGCTGCGCCTGGCAGGCGAAACCGCCCCGCAGCGCTGGCTCGACACGGGCCGACACCGGCACGACGCGCTGCTCGCGGAGCTGCAGACCGCCGTCCCCCGCACCTGCACGCAGGTGGACCGTGCAGGTGTGCGCACCGCCCGGTGGCTGCGACGTCGCCCGCTCCACCCCCACCGGCTGCTGGAGGCCCTGGAGGACGGCTCACTGCTCGGAGTGGCACGGATCCACGGTTACCTGTGGGTCGCGACCCGTCCCGGCACGGTGATCGAGATGGACGCGGGCTTCGACGGCTGCGAGCTCGCCGCGGTGGACGCGTGGCTGAGCGCGACCCACGGTGTCGATCCAGCGCGCGTACCACCGATCCGCCGGGCGGTGGCCGAGGACCGCTGGCACCCCTACTACGGCGACCGCGTCCAGGAGCTCGTCCTGGTCACCCTCGACCGTGACCCTGCGGAGGCGCTGCAGGCGCTGGACGCCTGCCTGCTCACCGATGCCGAGCTGGCCGAGGGCGAGGAGGGCTGGCTCGCCTGGCCCGACCCCTTCCGCGAGTGGCTCGGTGAGGAGGCCGCCTTCCTGTCCAGCACCAGCGACGACCCCGGCGAGGACACCCCATGAAGGACGGCAGCCACCCGCACTACCGCCCCGTGGTCTTCCGTGACCGCGCCGCCGGTGACGCGGTCCTGACCCGCTCGACCGCCGCCAGCACGGCCACGATCACCTGGGAGGATGGCGCCGAGGGGTGCGCGGGGGCAGCCACGCACCGGACGGCGCCGTTGGTGCCCACCGTGCGTCTGGCATGGCACCGAGCGTTGTGGGCGTCGAGGGCCTGTTCGTCCTCGCAGGAGGGTGTGGGACCCGGTTCCGTCCTTGCCTCCCCTGTTCGCGGCTGACCGGCCCCGCCGGACCAGTTGCGCTCCGCGGTGATAGGTGCACGATGGGTGGTGGAGCGCCTCGATCCGGTGCTGTCGCGCGTGCACCGCAACGCGTCGTTCGGAGAGGTCCCCTGGTGCGCACCATCCCCGGCGAACACGGCCACGGTCCAAGGGCCGATGTCGCGCGCGCGGTTGCCGACGCCTGGGGGGCGCACGTCGCGGTGCTCGATGCTGATGGGTGCGTCGTGGAGGTGAACCACGCCTGGCGGCGCTTCTGCCGGGACAACGATGGCGACGGACTCGCCGAGGGCTCGGACTACTTCGCGGTGTGCGACGCAGCAGCGCCCGCCGAGCCGACCGCCGGGGTGGTGGTGGATGGGCTTCGTTCGCTGATGGCCGGCGCCCAGGACTCCTTCACCATCGAGTACCCGTGCCACAGCCCCGACGAGCAGCGCTGGTTCCGGCTCACCGCGCAGCGGCTGTCCGAGGGCGACCGGTGCGAGCTCCTGGTCATCCACGAGGACGTGTCGGCGAGGAGGCCCGTCCCTGAGGGGCTCCCTGACGAGCTCGGTGTTCCTCGATCGGGGGGACGTGGCGGTGGTCGCCACCGACCTGGCCGACTTCGTGATGATGTGGAACCCCGGCGCAGAGCGCCTCCACGGCTGGTCCTGTCCCGCGAGGATGGGACCACCTTCCCCGCCGAGGTGCGCACCTCCACGGTCAGCGACGCCGCCGGTGGAGTGACCGGCATGGT
>SKTN01000056.1 GCA_007117945.1 Nitriliruptoraceae bacterium
CTCCTCCTGTCCGGAGCCCGTCACCGTCCCGGCGGAGCTGGTGAGCCTCGGCACGATCGCCGACCGCGATTGGGGCACGAGTCGGGGCCCCAGCCCCATCCTGGTGGTGGAGGCGATCGGCGACCAGCCCGCCCCGGGCTGGGACGCGAGCCCCGACGTCGACAACCCCGGCACCCACCGGGCCTTCTACTCCAACCCAGGAGGCCACGTCAGTGCCCCCGGCTACGCCCTGAGCACCGCATCCTCCGCCGGCAGCTGCGGCGCGGGCGCCGACGGGCACTGCGAGCAGCAGGGGACCTCCATGGCGACGCCCTTCGTCTCCGGCGTCGTCGGTCTCGTGCGCACCTGGGCGCCGGAGCTCACGGCGGGCCAGGTCGCACAGCACCTGCGCACCTGGGCGGTGGACGACACCACCGGCGGGGCGGCGCCCCGGGTGGACGCCTTCCTGGCGGTGAGCTCCCTGCCGGGCGTCGCCCGCCACCTCGCCGATATCAACGACCCCTCCGCCGACGGCAACCGCCGGGTCGTGCGCACCGTCGACGGCGAGGTGCTCGACACCACCCTCGGCGAGGAGCCCGGCCGCTTCAGCGCGCCGGACGGCCAGGTCGACATGCGCGATCTGCGCCGGTGGCGGGACGCCTGGCTGCAGCGCTGCTCGATCGACCCGGAGCCCGGCTGCCCGGGGCGCATCCTGCTCGACGGGCCCGCGGACCACCCCAAGCGCGACCTGAACCAGGACGGCTGCGTGAGTGCCCAGCTCCCGGGCCGCGGCCAGCGGTGCCCCTCGGAGCTGACCTGGCCCCGCTTCGACCTGGTCGGCAGCGGGTCGGTGAGCATCATGGACCAGGCGACGGTGGGGATCCGGCCCGATGGTCAGCCGGCTGCCGGTCCCTCCGAGGCCAGCGTCCTCAGCGACCTGGAGCTGCTGTCGATCCTGTGGGACGAGGGCACGCCCGGCGCCGAGGGTGTCGCGGCGGACGAGCTGTGGGACGTGCTGGTCTCCGGCGACCTCGAGGTCCATCTCGACGGCCTGGCGCGCACCGGGGCCGACCAGGTGCTGCTGGAGGTCCTCAACGAGGCCGAGAACGAGCTGTTCACCGCCCGCACCGTGGACATCGACGACGGTCCTGTGATCGTCACCGTGCCCGCCGAACAGCCGTGGCGGATCGCCGCGATGGCGATCGGCGACGACGGCGTCGTGGACACCACCACCGAGCCGATCTCCCTGCGTGCCGGGGAGGACCGGCGTGTGGACCTGTGCGGTGGACTCGGTCTGGAGATCGGCCAGGACGAGCTGCGTCCGGGTAGCGCGACCATGACGGTGTCCACCGCGGTGACCGCCACGGTGCGGACCTGCCTCGAGGAGCGCCCCGAGGTGGAGGTCAGCTTCTCGCTGGTGCCGACCCGTCCCGACGGTGCGACCCTGCAGGCCACGACGGCGACGACCGACGGGGACGGGCGCGCCACGGTCACCCTCGATGCCGGCACCGTGCCCGGCGACTACCTCGTGCGCGCCGAGGCGGTGATCCCGGTCGACGACGTGTTCACCGTCGATCGCGAGGCCACCGCGCGGCTCAGGGTCATCGACCGCTACCGCATCGACACGATGGCCCGCACGGGAGGTGCCAGCAACTACACCGACCTGCTGGTCGGGGACACCGAGGGGCCCTCGATCAACGCGGGCGGCGAGGTGGCCTTCGGTGCCCGCCGCTCCGGCCAGGCCGGCGACCGGGTCATCCTGCTCGCGGATGATCCCGACCCCGACCAGCCCACGTTGTCAGAGGACGTGTTCGCCGGGCTGCTCGACGCACCGGAGCTGACCGGCCAACCGCAACTCGCCGATGACGGGACCCTGGTGGCGGCCCTGAGCACCTACGACCCGAGCGACGGGATCCGCTCCGGGGTCTACCGCGTCGCCCCGGACGCCGCGGAGCCCGAGCGGCTGGTCGGCGGTCACCTGCAGTTGTCCGGTACCCCCGACGAGGAGTTGTGGCGGGTCGAGCGACCCGCGGTCAATAACGACGGCGACGTGGTGTTCGGGGCCTGGGAACGCAACCCCGAGCAGCTGCACATCGGTGCCGTGCTCGACGACGAGGTCGTCATCGGGCAGGTGACCCCGGCGGCCCGGCCACGCATGTCCGACGACCGTGTCACCGTGTCCTCCACCATGGTGCCCACGGGCGAGGTGGACGACCGCGGCTTCCCGTTGTTCGAGGAGTGGATCACGATCGGCGAGGGGGCACACACCGACCGCGGTGTGCTCGCCGGCACCGCCGCCGACGGCTGGAGCGGGGTCGCCCGTCCCGCCATCGCCGCCAACGGCCAGGCGGTGGCCTTCGCCGGCGAGCGCGACGACGACGGTGCCATCTACGTGGCCCTACGTGGTGGGGAGGGCCCTCTGGCCTGGTTCCCACCGGTCGCGGTGGCCGGCGCCGGCGTCGGCGACGAGCTGGACGCCGGGGACGGCACCAGCCGGACCTTCGCCCAGGTCCCGGGTCTCGGCAACCGTCCGGGCCTGGTCCACCTGCCCGGCGATGGTGTGGGGCCGGTGGGCGACCGGATCCTGGTGTCCTTCCGCGCCACACCCGACGATGCCGGCGAGACGTTCACGGCTGAGCCCGGCCTGTGGGTGATGGCGCTCGACGTGGTCGACGGCCCCGAGGGACCCGAGCTCGAGCGTGCATGGACCGAGTCGGTGCTCCAGGTCGGCGACACGCTCGGGACGGCGACGATCACCGAGCTGCACACCTCCGACGGGCTGGCCGTGCCGGTCGATGCCGAGGGCGATGCCCACCACCTCGCCGTGATCGCCCGGACCACCGAGGGTGACCGGGTACTGCGCGCGACCTTCCAGGCGGACACCCCCTTCACGCTGCCCGCGAGCCTCACCGCACCCGTGGCCGCAACCACCTCGACACCGTCGACGATGGCGTGGTCCGCGGGAACGGCCCTGTTCACCGGCGGCGCGACCACGCTGCTGGCTGCCGGCGCCGACCCGGTCGACGACGGTGCGACCGACACCTCCGCAGGGGCCGGCGACCCCGACCTCGTCGATGTGCGGGTCGTGCCGGCCGTCACCGTGCACGATGACACCCCGCCGCGCGGACAACCCCTGACGATCGTCAACCGGTCCCGTGACACCACGGGCGCGCCCGTACGCGGCGTGCTGCGTGACCCCGGACCTCCCCAGCTCGACCGCGTCATCGAGCCGGACCAGGCCCGTGAGATCGTGCCGATGGAACGCGGCTGGACGTCGGTGCGGGTCGCCGCCCCGATCGCGCCGGACGCCGATGACGTGAGCGTGCCGATCAACGTCCAGCGCGGGCCCTACCAGCCGC
>SKTN01000039.1 GCA_007117945.1 Nitriliruptoraceae bacterium
CGAGGCCGGTTCGGGTCCCGGTGCGCAGGACACGTCAGGCACGTCAGGCTCCTCGGGGGCGGCGGGCTCGTCGGCGGGTGCCGTCACCTTCGACCACCAGCTCCGTGAGCTGGGTTTCCAGGTCCAGGGCAGCAGCCGGCGCGGCGGGCGGATGTGGTCGCTGGCCTTCAACCGGTTCCTCACCTTCGTCCTCCACGACTACGGCGACACGCTCGTGCTGTCCTGGTCCGTCGCGCTGGGGGAGTACCTCGAGGAGCGGGGCTGGCGCTCCAGCGTCACGGACACCTCGGTGGTGGAGCTCTACCCCCAGCACGATGTCCGGGTGCCCATGGAGATCACCGCGGTGGAGGGCGAGATCACCCGGGTCCTTGGGTCCCTGCGTCTCGACCTGGCCGATCCTCACCTGTAGCCGGGGGCGCACAGCCCGCGGGTCCGCACCCCTCCTGACCCCGGGCGCGGCGCAGCAGCTGGGGTGGCAGCAGGCCGACGTCCTGGCCGGCCAGGCGCTCGCCGCGCTCGCCGGCGGTCAGCATCGCCCTGAGCGCCGCCCGTCCCACGACCACGACCTCTATCAGGAAGGCGACCAGCAGCGCCAGGCCGACGAGCTCGCCCAACAGGCCGAGGGTGGCCTCGCCCCGGCTGAGGGAGACGACGACGAAGACGGTCACCACCACCGCCGCGAGCCCCAGGGCGCTGCGACGCAGCCGTCGCGCGGTCCCGGGCCAGTCCAGGATGTCCGTGTTCACCTGCCCCTCCGCGGTCGTCATCCGTCCGCCACCCCGGCGTCGGGCAGGGTGGGCAGCGCCTCGAGGGCGTCCGTCAGTTCGTCGAGGTCGAGGATGTTGTCCCAGCGGTCGGCGATGCGACCGTCCGCGTCGATCAGGAACACCCACGGCTCGTTACCGCCGGACTCGGTCTGGATGAAGGCGGCTGCCGCGTCGTTGAGCCGCTGCTCGTCGAAGTCCTCCCACACCTCGATGTGGACGAACTCGGCGCGGTCGTCGTAGGTGGTCGCGAGCTCCGCGACGACGTCGGTCAGGGGTCCGCAGAACCGGGTCGCGCAGTAGACGGGTGTGGCGATCGCGACCACCACGGGCCGTCCCGCCCCGATGGCCTCGGCGACGGTGGTGCGGTGCAGCTGCGGGTGCGCGACCTCGTCGTTGGGGCCCTGGGCCCGGGAGTCGACGGCGATCGCCTCCACGTCCCCGGCCTCCACGTCGGCGAGGGTGTGGTTGTCCACCTGCGGGGCCTCATCGCCCGGCGCCGGTACCAGGTGCTCCTCGAGGACCTGCAGGACGCGGTTGCCGGAGATGGGCGTGCCGTCCTCCAGTTCACCGACGATGCGCACGCCCCACAGGCCGGGACGGTCGAGGTCGACGGTGGCCGCGTACACCCCCGTGCCGGTGTCCTCCACCAGGGAGGGTTGCTCCGTGGTATCGCCGGGCGTGGTACCCGGCACGGACACGAAGCGGGCCGGGGCGGTCTGCTCGATCGGCGCCTGAGCTTCGCCGTCGTCGCCGAGGTAGGCGAGGCCGAGCTCCACCTCCCCGTGGGCCACCAGCTGGCGTTCCGGGGTGAACAGCCCCACGAGCAGCCGCTGGTCGTCGCCCACGGCGACGTCGAAGCTCGCGGGTTCCACCACCAGCTCGATGGGGTCGGGGTCGCCGGCGCATCCGGCCAGCAGCAGCGCGGCCGCCAGGGCCAGGGCGCTACCTGCGGTGCGCCGGGCTCCGCGGGGGGAGTGGCGGAGCCGGTCTAGACGACGTCGCACGGGGCCTCCAGGACGGCGTGCACGGGGTGGCCGGGGCGGGGCGAGGGTACGTGACGCCGGCGTGGGGACCGGACCATCCGAGCAGCACGCCGGCGCTGCGCCGGCGCCGCGGCGACGGGCCGTGGTGCGGTGACCGGTGCGGTGTGGCAGCCTGGCAGCATGCAGCGCCCACTGATCCCCCTGGTGCTCCTCGCGGCGGTGCTGCTGCTGGGGGCCGTGACCCTGCTCGGGCGATCGGCCTCCTCCGAGGAGGGCGGGAGCGGTGACGAGCAGGGTCAGCCGCCCCTGCGCGTGGCGGCGGGGCCCGATGCGGAGTCGGCGCTGCTGGCCCACACCCTGGTCGCGCTGCTCGAGCTGGAGGAGGTCGACGCCGAGGTGGTGGCCTTCGGCGCGGCCCGTGATACGCGTCAGGCCCTGGTGCTCGGCGACGTCGACCTGCGGCCGGCCTACACCGGTGAGGCATGGCTGGAGACCCTGGGGCAGGCCGATCCGCCGGGTGATCCACGGGTCAGCTTCGACGAGGTGCGCGCGCACGATGCCGAGGACGGGCTGGTGTGGTTCCGGCCGCGCTTCCTCGAGGGGATCGACGGCCCGCCCGCCAACCCCACCTTCGCCTTCGTGGTCGCGGGCCCGCCCGCCGTCGATGCGGACCTGGTCACGATGTCGCAGTTGGCCAGCCGCCTGTCCGCCCAGCCCGAGGCGACGCTGTGCGTCGATCCGGAGTTCGCCGCACGGCCCGACGGGCTGCGGGCCGTGCTCGCGGCCTACAGCGTCCGCAGCGACCAGCCCGTCCTCGCCGCGGGACCCGAGGATGCGGTCCGCGGTGTGGCCGTGGGGGAGTGCATCGCCGGGCTGACCACCGCCACCGACGGTGTCGCCTGGGGTGCCGGGCTCCGCCCCCTGGAGGACGACCTGCGGGTGTTCCCGGCCTTCGTCGCCCTGCCCCAGGCCCGGCGGGAGGCGATGCTCGGACGACCGGAGCTCAGCGTGGCGATCAGCCCGATGGCGAGCCAGCTGACCACGGAGCTGCTCGGGAGCTGGAACGCACGGGTGGTGGAGGGGGAGGCCCTCGACGAGGTCGCCCGGGACGCGGCGCGGGAACTGGCGGTGCGTGCCGGGCGGACGGTGCCCGAGGAGGAGGGCTAGCCCGCCCGGCCTGCGCGGAGTGAGGCTGATCGAGGGTGGGGCTGGTCTCAGTACCGGTCGGGCACGAAGGTCTGGTCCTCGATCGGGGGACGCACGTACCCGCCACGCCGCTCCGGTCGCTCGCCGAGGTCGACCGGATCGGGGGTCGCGTCGGTGTACTCGAACTGGTCGAGCAGGTGCGAGATGCAGTTGAGCCGGGCGTGCTTCTTCACGTCCGCGTTGACCACCCACCAGGGCGCCTGCTTGATGTCGGTGTGGTTGAACATGTCGTCCTTGGCGCGGGAGAACTCCTCCCACCGCTGCCGTGACTCGAGGTCCATCGGTGACAGCTTCCACCGCTTGGTGGGGTCCTCGTTGCGCGCCTGGAAGCGGCGCTCCTGCTCCTCGTCACCGATCGAGAACCAGTACTTCACGATCG
>SKTN01000255.1 GCA_007117945.1 Nitriliruptoraceae bacterium
CCTGCAGCGGACCACGGCCGCCGCGGTCGTGGTCGTCGGCGAGGGTCCCCTGCCCCGCAGCGCCGTCACCACGGCCCTGCAGGGGCGGCGCCACATCCAGCTCCCCCTGTCGGCCCGTGTCGCCCGGGCAGGTGCCAGTGGCCGCGCGCCCGCAGGCCTGCCCGGCACCTTCGTGGCGCGCCTCGCGCCGCTGCTGGCCGGGGGACCGTCACCCCGCGGCACATGACCACCTGAGCCACCAGGAGCACACCACCGACCCGGGGGCGGGATCGGCGAGGACGTGGGAGAGGACCTGTCCACCGGCAGGTCCACGGACCGGGACACCCCGGTCCTGGGCCGGCCGACCACCACCACCCCGGTGACCTCGCAGCTGCGCGAGGCGGTCAGCCGGCGCCTCCACGCCGACGCGGAGCTCGCGGCGGCCCGGGTGGATCGTGCGGCGCTGCGACGTGCCGTTGCCCGGGCGCTGGCGGCCGAGGGCGTGGTCGTGGCGCCGGAGGTCTGGGCGCGCCTGGTCCGCGACCTGGTCGACGAGCTCGGCGGCCTGGGACCCCTCGAGGCGCTGCTGCGGGATCCCGGCGTGACCGACGTGATGGTCAACGGTGCCGAGGAGATCCACGTCGAGCGGCACGGTCGGCTCGAGGCGGTCGCGGGGGGTTTCGAGGACGACGCGCACCTGACCCGTGTGCTGGCCCGCACCCTCGGTCCCCTGGGCGCTCGCCTGGATCGCGCCCACCCCTTCGTCGACGCGGTGCTGCCCACGGGCATCCGGCTGCACGCCATCCTGCCGCCCCTGGCGGAGCGGCCCACGGTGACCCTGCGTCGCGTGCCGGCGGTGGTGCCGAGCTGGGAGGAGCTCGCCGACGCCGGCAGCGTGCCCGCAGCAGCCCGGGAGCTCCTGCTCGAGGCCGTCGCCGACCGTCGCAACGTCGCCGTGTGCGGCCGGGCCGGTGTGGGCAAGACCACCCTCCTCGCCCGCCTCCTCGCCGAGGTCGGCACCGACCGTGTGGTGGTGATCGAGGATGCTCCCGAGCTGCGCTGTCCCGCGGCCCACAGCGTCCATCTGCGCACCCGGCCGGCGACCCCTGATGGCGTCGGCGCCGTCGACGTCGCGGACCTGGTGCGCAACGCCCTGCGCATGCGCCCCGACCGGCTGGTCGTGGGGGAGGTCCGCGGCGCCGAGGTGGCCGACCTCCTGCAGGCGATGAACACCGGTCACGACGGCTCCATGACCACCATCCACGCCAACGGTCCCCGGGAGGCGATCGTCCGCGTGGAGGGCATGGCGCTGCTCGCGGGTGTGCCCCTGTCCGCAGCACGCGCCCAGGTCGCGGCGGCCCTCGACCTCGTCGTCGCCCTCGACCGCGACGGGCAGGGCCGTCGCCGCGTCGCCGGAGTGGTGGCCCTGCGTGCCCGCAGCGGTGACACCGAGGTGGAGGAGGTGTGGTCGTGCCCCTGATCGATCTGCGCGTCGCCGCGCCACAGCCTCGCTCGTCCCCGGACCCGTCAGCGGTCCTCGACCAACTGCACCTCGCGGTCACCGCCGGAGGGGTGGCCCCGGATCCCGCAGGGCTGCCCGAACGGTGCCGGCGTGCCGTCGAGTTCGCGGAGCGCATCGGGGCCCCGCTGCTACCGACGGTGGAGGCCGCCCAGGCCGCCGAGGACGACCAGCGGCGGGCGCAACGGGCCATCACCGTCGCCAGCGCCCAGACCCGCGTCGTCGCCGGCGGTCTCCTGGTCGCGCCCCTGCTGCTGGTGCCCGGGCTGTCGCGGCTGGTCGGTGCGGACCTGGTCGGCTTCTACACCAGCGGCACGGGTGCGCTCGTCCTCCTCGTGGGCGTCGCCCTCCTGCTCATCGGGGCGGTGCTCGTGCTCGCTCTGGTGCGCCGGGTCGGCAGGAGCGCCACGGCCCCCGGACGCCGTGACCGCCTCGGCCTGCTGGTCGGTCTGGTGGCGGCGGTGGTGGCCTACCGCTCCGTCGGGCCGGTGCTCGCCCTGCCCGCGGCCCTGCTGGCGGAGCACCTGGTGGGCCGGCGTCGTCGTGCCGTCCCGGCACCGGGAGGCGTCGACGAGGTCGCCGATCTCATCGCCACGGCGTTGACTGCCGGGGTCAGCGGACCGGAGGCCCTGCGGCTGGTGGCCGACGCGCTGCCGGTGCACGCGACCCGGCTCCGCCGCCTGGCCTTCGGGTTGGAGCTCGGGATGCAGGGCCCCGACCTGTTGGCGGACACGTCCGGCCCCGCACCCGGCCCGCTCTTCGGCCCTGCCACCGCCACCCCAGCCCGTCCTCGGCCGGCGTGGGCGGGTGGCCGCCCCGAGGCCGATCCGCTCCACCGACTCGCCGCCCTGCTGGCCGCGGCGGAGCGCTCGGGTGCCGCCGTCGCACCGAGCGTCCGCCATCTCGCGCGGCAGCTGCGGGCCGACGACCTCGCGCGGGTGCTGGCCGCCGCCGAACGGCTTCCCGCGCAACTGACCTTCCCCACCGCCCTGTGCCTGCTGCCGGCCACCGTGCTGCTGATCGGCGCGCCGATCGTGCACACGGGGTTGTCGGCGGTGGGCACCTGATCGAGAAGGAGCAACGATGCACGCAACCCCGCACCAGCAGTCCCACCTCCCGGCCGAGCGCAGCCGTGCCGTGGCCGCCCACCCCGCCGGAGGGGTCGGGGACGGCTGCGAGGCGACCACCCGCACCGTCCCCGACGTCGGGGCGGCTCCCGCCCGGATCCCCGGGAGCCGTTCCACCTCGCCGGTGGCCCTCGCCACCGAGGAGGACGGCTCACTGGTGACCGAGTACGGCCTGCTCGCGGTGGTCGCCGCCACCGTCGCCGGGGTGGTGATCCAGTGGGCCAGCGGCGGGGCCCTGGTCAGCCTGTTCAACGCCCTGCTGCGCCACGCACGCAGCCTCGTGGGCGCGTGAGCGGCACGCAGGCAGCGGTGGGGCGTCCGGAGGGACGCCCCACCCCCACCGCCGGTGACCAGTCGGGCGTCCTGAGCCTCGAGGCCGTCTGGGTGCTGCCGGCACTGGCCCTGCTGGTCGTCGGCCTGCTGTCCGCGGTCGGGCTCGTGCGTGACGTGCTGCTGCTCCACGAGGCCGCACGGGCGGGAGCCCGCGCCGCCGCGACGACCACGGGAGCGGAACCGGTGGCCGTCGCCGCACGTGCGGCCGCACCGGAGCTCGAGCTCGTGGTGTCCGTGCGTCCCGTCACGCGTCGCGACGGGGACCTGGCGCGGGTCGAGGTGCACACCTCGCGGGTGGTCGGGCCCGTGCGCCACCCCCTGCGGGCCCGCGCGGTGGCCCGGGTGGAGCCGGCGGTCG
>SKTN01000300.1 GCA_007117945.1 Nitriliruptoraceae bacterium
GGGCGGGGCGTCGCAGCCGTCCCAGGTGCAGCCGCCGTCGCGGGCGACGAGGGCCCGGTGGAGGCCGGCGGGGACGGTACGCACGTTGGCGGATGCCTCGATGGGGGTGCCGTCGGCGTCGAAGACGATGCGGCTGACGACGCAGTCCGAGAACAGCCGGCGGGCCTGGGCGAGGTTGACCGGCTGTCCGGAGAAGCCGAAGCGGGCGGGCCCGGCACCGCCGTCGAGGTCCTCGGCGCGCACGATCACCAGCACGTGGGGCCGTGCCCCGTGCTGGGTGGGCGCCTGCTCGGCCTTGAGCGCGACCTCGCACAACTGCAGGAGGGCGTCGGCGTTGCGCTGCTCGACGGTACGCGGCTGGTTGGGGGCGTCGAAGCGCTTGAAGGCGTCGATGGCGACGCGGAGCAGCTCCGCCGAGGTGCCGTGCAGCAGCCCCGACAGGGCGAGGCTGCCGTCGGGGGTGTCGGCGATGCGCAGCTCGCGCCGCGACTCCTTGCGCTGCTCGGCCTCCGCGGTGCGTTCGGGCGCCAGCTCGTGGAGGAGCGCACGCGCCCGACGGCCGAAGCTCACCGGTTCGTGCTCCCGCGCGAGGACGAGCAGCTGCGCTTCCACCTCGGCCCGCTGGTCGGCAGGCAGGTGGTTGAGGAGCTCGGCGATGAGCCGGACATGCTCCGGACCGATGTGGCCCTGGCTGAAGGCCTGCCCGGTCGCGCTGTGCTGCTGCGCGGCGTGGCCGGCCTCCGCCTCGCGCTTGGCGCGGGAGCGGGAGATGCGCTGGCGCTCAGCGGTCCTGCGGCGCTCCTCGTCCTTCGCGGCGCGGACGCTGCCGCCCGGGGGCACCTGCCTGGCGGTGCGGTCCTCGAGGGTGGCCAGCAGCCGGGCGCGGGTCGCCTCCAGCATCGCCAGCGGGCGGCGGAGGTCGTCGAGGCTGTGCCGCAACTGCTCGTCGGTGCAGGCACCGAGGTCGAGCCGGGAGGCCTCCTGCGCGAGGTCCAGCAGGCGAGCGAACACGGGGGGAGCGGGGTTCGAGGAGCCGCCGAGGTGGTCGGGGGCTGCGGGGTCGGTGGGGTTCGCGGCACAGGGCGCGTCGTCGTCCGCAGCGCCGGCGTCGTAGGCACCCGTCGGCTCCGCGGCCAGGTCGTCCGAGGGTTGGGGGCGTGGGTCGTAAGCGCCCGGCGGTTCCGCGGCCAGGTCGCCCAACGCCGCACGTTGCGCGCCACGCGGGAACTGCACAGGGCGGCATGGGTGGGGGAACGCCGGGGTCCCTGCCTCGAACGCAGCAGCGAGCCGGCGTTGACGCCGGCTACAGCGATGGCTGCGTGTCATGGGTTCCCCGTGGGATGTGGCGCACCCGATCTGGGACGTGGGCCGCGTTGTGCTGTCGAGGCGATGGTAGACGAACACATGTTCGATAGGCAACGGGGTGTGCGGGAAGTGTGGATAGGTGTGCAACTCGCGCTCGGTGCAGGGGTGCTGGATCGAGGTGCCAGCTCGGTGGTCAAGGCTGAGGGGCCTGTGGTCGGTGCGCAGCGATAGCGTCACCGCGCGGCGGGGGCGGCGGGCGCGGTCAGGACCTGGGCCAGAGCCCAGGGATCGACCACCCCCGCAGGGGACGGTGCTGGGCTACAACGCACACCGGCCTACAACGCACACCGGCCTACAACGCACACCGGCCTACAACGCACACCGGCACCCCCCTGGTCGGGACCTGGGCCCTGGCCCAGGAGATGACCAGGTCGTCGGGGGTGCAACCGAGAACGCAGCAGGAGGTGGTCAGGAGCTGGGCTCTGTCCCAGGAACTGACCAGGGTCGCCCCCAGCCGCGACCGCGACCCCGAGGCGGGGTGGCGGGTGGCCGGGGTCAGCGGGGTGGCGGGTGGCCGGGGCGAGCGGTCCGGCCGCTGGGAGGGGTCAGCGGGGTGGCGGGTGGACGGGGCGAGCGGTCCGTTCGCTGAGAGGGGTCAGCGGGGTCGCGGGTGGCCTGGGCGAGCGGTCCGGCCGGCGGTCAGGTACGCAGGACCCCACCCGCCAGGCCGTACCACCCAAGCCCACCACCCAAGCCCACCACCCAAGACCGCCCAAGCCCACCACCCAAGCCCACCACCGAACACCCGCCCGACGAGACGACCAGGAACCAGGAGCCCAGCCGTGCCCGAGGACCCGCCGATCCGGATCTTCCTGTCACCCCCGGACGTCGGCCCGCAGGAGCGCGCGCTGCTGCTCGACGCCTTCGACTCCAACTGGATCGCGCCGCTCGGCCCCCACGTCGACGCCTTCGAGCGGGAGATCGCCGCCCACGTCGGGGCGAGCCACGCCGTCGCCCTGTCCTCGGGCACCGCCGCGCTCCACCTCGCCCTCCGCATCGCCGGCGTCACCGTGGGCGACCGGGTCCTGTGCGCGAGCATGACCTTCGTGGCCACCGCGAACCCGATCCTCCACCTCGGTGCGGAACCGGTGTTCGTCGACGCCCGCGCGAGCGACACCGACTGGAACCTCGATGTCGACCTGGTCGAGGAGGAGCTCGACCGCGCCGCCGCGGCCGGCGAGCCCCCCTACGCCGCGCTGATCGCCGTCGACCTCTACGGGGCCTGCGCCGACTACGACCGGCTCGAGCCACTGTGCAACGCCCACGGTGTCCCGCTGATCGAGGACGCCGCGGAGGCCCTCGGCTCCGTCCACCGGGGGCGGCACGCCGGGACCTTCGGCGACCTCGGCGTGTTCTCCTTCAACGGCAACAAGATCATCACGACCTCCGGCGGGGGGATGCTCGTCACCGAGGACGCCGAGGTGGCCGACCGCGCCCGCTTCCTGGCGACCCAGGCGCGCGACCCCGCGCCCCACTACGAGCACAGCGAGGCGGGGTTCAACTACCGGCTGAGCAACCTGCTCGCGGCCGTCGGGCGGGGGCAGCTCGGCACGCTCGAGGACAAGATCGCGCGCCGCCGGGCGATCCGCGCCACCTACCGCGAGCGGCTGGGACACCTGCCGGGCGTGCGGTTCGCGCCGGAGCCCGAGCACGCCGACAGCCGGGACAACGCCTGGCTCACCTGCCTCACCATCGACCCCGAGGTGGCACGCGCCGACCGTGAGCAGGTCCGCCTCCACCTGCGCACGAAGGGCATCGAGGCCCGGCCCGTCTGGAAGCCGATGCACCTGCAGCCGCTGTTCTCGGGCGCCCGGGTGCTCGGCGGCGCGGTGTCGGCGCGGCTGTTCGACCACGGGCTGTGCCTGCCCTCGGGCTCCTCGCTCACCGACCACGAGCTCGACGAGATCTGCACCGAGGTGGCGGGCCTGCTGGCCGGCTGAGGGCTCGCTCA
>SKTN01000223.1 GCA_007117945.1 Nitriliruptoraceae bacterium
CGGCCGACGATGCCGACGCGGTTGACCAGGACGTCCAGCGTCTGGTCAACGGTCGTCATCACCCGCGCGTTGGCCTCCAGGGCCCGCTGGAAGCGGACCAGGTCGACCATCTCCTCGTCGAGGGACACCCCGTGCTGGCTGGCACGGGCCATGCTCGCGCCCGTGGCGATGCCGCGGGCGGCCTCGGTGGTGGACCCGCTCGAGCGCACGGCCCCGGCCAGACCGACGATCAGCTCGCTGAGCTGTGCCTCGAAGGTCGCGGCAGCCCCGCCACCGCCCGGTGTGAGCGGCGCGGTGCGCAGGTCGGCGAAGGCCCGGGCGTTGGTGCCGTCGTGGGGCGCCGGTGCCGTACCGCCGGCCAGGGTCCCAGCGGCCAGGGCCCCGATGTCGTTGGTGACCAGCCGCAGTCCCCGCGCTCCGCCGAGTGTCGGATCGAGGGTGGCGTCGACGGTCAGCAGATCGCCCCCGGCTACGCCGGAGGCCACGGCACCGGCCGCGTTCTGCGCGTTGATCGCGGTCATGAGCGTGTTGGCCAGCTCGTCCAGCTGTGCGCGCCACCCCGGCAGGTCCTCGTGCACGGCGCGTTGCAGCCCACCGAGCTCGCCGGAGGCGGCGACGGTCTGCCGGGCACCGCCACCGGGCAGCTGCAGCCGGACCACGGCCGGTGGAGTACCTGCCACCTCCTCCTCGACCACCACCTCGGCGGGGCCGTCGGGGTAGCTGAGCAGCACCTGCCCGTCGAGGCGCACGGTCACGGTCTGGTCCTCGTGGTACTGCACGGTGGCGCCGGTGAGTTCCGCCAGCCGGTCGAGGAGCAGGTCGCGCTGATCGAGCAGTTCGGGGCCGATGCGGTCCATCTGCGCGTTCGCCAGGCGGGTGTTGAAGTCGTGGTGCAACGAGTCGAGGGTCCGGTTGACCTCGTCGATCACCACGTCGAGCTGCGCGGCGCTGTCCTCGCCCAGCTGGTCCCACGCCGCGGCGGTGGAGCGGAAGGTCTCCGCCACGGTGCCGAGCTCGTTGAGCACCGCCCGCCGGGAGGCGTCGGTGTTGGGGTCGTTGGACCAGTCCTCCATCGCCGCCCACAGCTCGCCGATCTTCGACGACAGACCGAGGTCCGGCTCACCCGACAGCCGTTCCATGCTGGCCAGGAAGCCCGAGCGGATCTGGGCAGCTGCGCCATCGCCCACCGCGGAGCGGAAGCGGGCGTCGAGGAACCCGTCGCGCAGGCGTGCGATGTCCTCGACCCGCACGCCGGTGCCGACGGGGCCGTAGGGGGACCGGAAGGTGTGCGCGGCGGCGAACTCCACCCGCTGGCGGGTGTAGCCGGGGGTGTTGGCGTTGGCGATGTTGTGGCTGGCGATGTCCAGGCCGGCCTGGCCGGCCCGGATGCCGCTCAGCCCCGTGTACAACCCGACGAAGGACATCTAGAGCGCCTCCCGGAGCCGGTTGCCGACCGCAGCGGCGGACCCGAGCCGCCCCGAGGCGTCGTAGGTCGCCGGGACGTGCTCGGGTGGGCCGGTGATCTGGCTGATCGTGTCGCTGACGTCCTGCATCGTGGCGGTGGCCAGCACCCGGTTCTCCTTGGAGATGAGCTCGATCTCGTTGGCGAGCTGCTGGAAGGCACCGAGGTGGTCGGTGAAGGTGTGGTCGTAGGGCGGCGGGGAGCGCCGTGCGATCTCCGGCAGACTGAGGGTGTCGGGAGCCACCTGCCACTCCGCAGCCAGGTCGCGCACCGCCTGGTCGCGACGCAGCTCCTCGGTGCGCAGTTGCTCGAGGGTCTGGTCCACCTCGTGGAGCGCGTCGGAGACGAACCGCCGCTCGTCCGCCGACAGCAGCAACCGCGCCACCGTCAGCCGGTAGAGCAGCAGCAGCAACAGCCGCCGCTCATCCCACAACCGGGTGGCGAGCGCATCGAGGGCAGCACGTACGGGTTCCATGGCGCACCGGTCGGCCGCTGGAGCGTGGGCTCAAGGGTTCTGGGCACTCACCCCTGGGTGTGCGGCCAGCGGACACCTCGGCGTCAGCCGCGAGGTGCGTGCTGCAGCGAACGTGGCGGTGGCCGACACGCCTGGGGTCAGGAGGTACGCCCGTGCCCGTGAACGCCGTCGCACCGCACACCGCCCCGGCGGTGCCTGCGGGCGTGTCCGGGTCCAACGCGTCGACGCACGGCCCCACCGGGACCGATGCCAGCTTCGATGCGCTGCTGGGTCGGGCCATGGGCAACCCCTCCGACGCGCCCACCGTCACCCTGGCCGGCATGGTCGCGGCCCTGGCCGGACAGCCCGTCGAACCCTCCGCGATCCGCCCCGAACTGGGTCCGGGTGCGGCCGGCGGGGGCGCCACGGCCGCTCCACGCGTCGGCGACGCCGGGGGTGGCAGCGCGGGCCGCCCGAACGTGGCGAACGCCGGGGCGGGAGCAGCGGTACTCGCCGCGGGGGAGCGCTACCTGGGTACGCCGTACAAGTGGGGCGGGACCAGCCCGACCACCGGCTTCGACTGCTCCGGGTTCGTGCAGCGGGTCTTCGCCGACCTCGGGGTCTCCCTGCCGCGGGTCAGCGTCGACCAGTCGAAGCAGGGCACCGCGGTGCAGGGTGGCATCGCCAACGCCCGCCCGGGGGACCTGCTGTTCTGGCGTGGGAGCAACGGCCGCCCGAACCACATCGCGATCTACGCCGGCGACAACAGGACCCTCGAAGCCCCGCGGACCGGTGATGTGGTCCGCTACAAGGACCTCACCCGCACCCCCGACGCGATACGCCGCGTGTTGTGACGCGATCCGTGGGCCGCTGGGAAGCCGCGCAGACGGCATCAGCTCGCCTACGGCTCACCGTCGGTGACCCAGCCGGGACTGTGGTCCCTCACGGTGACGCTGGTCATGTGTCTACGCTGCAGCCTGGCAGGACCGTTGTCGTCGCGAGGTCCAGCCCGCCGGCCGGGTACCGCACTGCGTGCGCGTCACCCGTTGCCGAAGGAACGGGGTCGTCGTCCGAGGAGCAGCCGCGTGGCCAAGGTCCTCGTCGTCGATGACGAGCCGCAGATCCTGACCGCGCTCGGTCGCGGCCTGACCCGTGTGGGTCACGAGGTGGTGGTCGCCCGCACCGCTGCCGACGCACTGGCGACCGCGGCGGCGAGTGAGCCCGAGGTGATCCTCCTCGACCTGCGCCTGCCCGACGGGGACGGCATCGAGGTGGTCCGTCGCCTGCGCACGTGGAGCCACGTACCGATCCTGCTGCTCTCGGGAGCCGGCACCGACCGGTCACGGGTCGCTGCCCTGGACGC
>SKTN01000347.1 GCA_007117945.1 Nitriliruptoraceae bacterium
GGCCGAGGACCGGCAGATCGAGCGGTTGCGCCGGCTGTTCCGACGTTCCGACGGCCGCGAGCCGGCCCACGCGGCCGTCGACCACCCGGGCTGAACCCGACGCGTTCCGGCAGCCCGTGGATCGCGGCACCGATGCGGCCGGGCCGATCGTGCCCTGGCCCGGGACCAATATCCCTGCACAGGACAGCGATCACCGGGCAGGATGGGCGGTGGCCGGGCGCGTCACCCGCCCGAGCCCGTGAACACCTCCCGGCACGAGAGGACGCCATGCCAGCCAACCGGATCGTGGGCCTGCTCCTGATCGCGCTGGGTGGTGGTCTGCTCCTGATCACCACCACCGAGGCGGGCGGTGAGGTCCTGCTGGCCCTGGTCGGGCTGGCCTTCCTGGTCGCCTACGGCGCGACCCGGACCTACGGGTTCCTCATCCCCGGTGCCATCGTCACCGGCCTGGCCGGCGGGATCCTCGCGGCCAACCAGGGCGCTGACGATGCGGCGGTGGTGCTCGGCCTCGGCGCCGGGTTCCTGGCGATCGCGCTGGTCGATCGCCTCCTCGGCTCCGTCGGCCCCGGGTGGTGGTGGCCCGTGATCCCCGGGGGGATCCTCACCGCCATCGGGGTCGCCGCCCTCACCGGGATCGACGACCTGCCCGCCTACCTCGTGCCCGTGGCCCTCATCGCCATCGGTCTCGGGCTGCTGGTGCGCCGCGGTGACGGTGACCCCGGCGACGATGCCACCCCAGGCGCGTCGCCGGGGCAGCAGGCTCCGCCGAGCTAGAGCCCGTTGCGGTGGAGGCGGTGCGGGGTCACCTGTAGGATCGCGCGCTCGGAGGCGATCTGCTCCGCGGGGTAGTCGCGGCCGAGGTAGCGGTGCGCGCAGCGGTCGATGTGGTCGCGCGCCTCGGGCCCCCGGACGATGCCGGTCACCTCGCCGCGCACCTCGATGTAGCGGTAGGGGTCGTCAGCCTGCCAGATCGTGACGGTGACACGGGGGTCGCGCTCGACGTTGCGGAACTTGGCGCGGTGGACCTCGGTGTTGATCAGCACGTGGTCCTCGTCGGCATCCACCCACATCACCTGGGTCTGGGGGGTGCCGTCGGCGAACAGCGTGGTCAGGGCGGCGAAGTTGCGGCCCGTGGCCAGCGCCCGCAGGTCCTCGTCCAGTGCCATGGTGCAGCTCCCTCGTCGTCAGGGGAGCCTACGCCGGTCCCGCCTCCCCGACGACCCGGTCGCGCCCCCCGCGTTTGCCCTGGTAGAGGTGGTGATCGGCACGTTGGAGCAGTGCGTCGAGGTCCTCGCCGTCGCGCAGTTCAGCGACGCCGAAGGTGGCGCTGGTCTCCAGCCCGGCGGGCCGCAGCTGGGCGATCGCGCTCCGACAGCGCTCGGCCAGGACCAGGGCGCCGTCCTGGTCCACCTCGGGGGCGACGATCAGGAACTCCTCACCACCCCAGCGGGCGACGACATCGGCGTCCCGGGCGCGGCGCCGCAGCTCCCTGGCCACCTCGAGGAGGACCTGGTCCCCGATGCTGTGCCCGTGGGTGTCGTTGACCCGCTTGAAGTGATCGATGTCGGCCAGCACGACGGCGACGGGCCGGCCGTAGCGGCGCTGCGCCTGGAGCTCGCGGTCCAGGACCTCGACGGCGGCCCGCCGGTTGGCCAGTCCCGTGAGCTGGTCGGTGCTGGCCAGTTCCTCGAAGGCCTCGGCCCGGGCCAGGGACCGGTCCAGCTGCTCGCGCATCGTCGCCACGGCCAGGGTCAGGACCAGCAGGACCACCAGGAAGCCGTGCACCCTCGCCAGGTAGAGCAGCTCCAGCCGGGCATCCTGCGCGGTGCGCAGTGCAGGGCCGGCGCCGGTGGCGACCAGGAGCAGGGAGGTGACGATGATGGCCACACCGGTGATCAGGCCCCAGCGCCGGTCCAGGAGCACGAATCCGGCGACCAGCAGCACCCCCACGGCCCAGTAGTGGCCGCCGGTCAGCACCAGCAGGTGCTCCTCGATGGGGCCCGCGAGGTGCAGGTGCCAGGCCAGGCGCCCCAGGATGAGGGAGCCCATGAGCACGTAGATGGCCCGCTCCACCGCCTGCAGCGGTGCCCAGCGCCGCAGCAGGGCGAGGACCAGGACGAGCAGGAGAGCGGTGGCCACGGGGTAGCCGTAGGCCAGGATCACGTCACCCGGCTCCCGCGTCAGCCAGCTGAGCCCCAGGGTCGCGGCCGCCGCCAGGAAGCCCACGACGTAGACCTTGCGCTTGCGCTGCTCCAGGGCCTGCTGCTCCCGGGCCACGGGTGCGGTGTGGGGCGCAGGCGGCGCGGCGGTGCCGACGTCACCGCCCGGTGACGGCCCGGCTGCGCGCCGCACACCCGTGCCAGCCGGCGTCGCCGGCCGTGGCGTGTCCACCCGGTGTCGTGGCACCGCAGCTCCTCGGTCCCGGGAGGTGACCCTACGGCAGGGCCCGGACCCGGCGGTCGGGTCCAAGGTCACCCGTCCCGCGTGCCTGCCGCGCGGGGACCGCGTACCCTCCGGAAACGCTGCGAACAACTCCGAGAACAGGAACGGGAAGGCCCTGAGCGCGACGACCGGGTCCTCGCAGGACGTGGTGCCTGCGGCCCCGCTCGCGGGCCCACGCCTGGCGGTGGTGTTCGGGCTGTTCCTGGCCTCGGGCGCCGCGGCCCTGATCTACCAGGTGCTGTGGGCGCGGGAGCTCGGGCTGCTGTTCGGTTCCACGGCCCAGGCCGCCGCACTGACCATCGCGATCTTCTTCGCGGGGCTGGCGATCGGCGGCTGGCTGTGGGGTGGTCGCGCTGCCCGGATCGCGGAGCCGCTGCGGGGCTTCGGATGGTTGGAGCTCGGCGTGGCGCTGACGGCGCTGGGGTTCCTCGGCCTGCTGGACGTCTACCTGGCCCTGGAGCCCACCCTGATCGCCACCTTCGGCGACGGTGCCGTCGCCGACACGCTGACCCGTGCCGCGGTCGCCACGGTGGTGCTGCTGCCGCCCTCGATCCTGATGGGTGGCACCCTGCCGATGCTCGGGCAGGCGCTGGTCACCACCGCACGACCGCTGGGCCGGTCCGGCACGGCGCTGTACGCGGTCAACACCGCCGGTTCCGCCCTGGGCGCCCTGGCCGCCGGGTTCCTGCTGCCGGTGGTCCTCGGCTACCTCGGTGCCTACCTGGTCGCTGTGGGGCTGGACCTGGCCGTCGGGTTGGCGGCGCTGCTGCTGGCCACGAGGTTGCGGCGTACCACCCCGCCGCCGCGGGCGTCCGCCGTGCAGGCACCGGCGCCCACAGCCGGGGCACCTGTCGCCGTCGCCGCCGGCCCGCGCCGGGTCGGTCCCACCCTGCCCGTGCCGATGATCTGGCTGGTGGCGCTCGCCTCGGGGGTGCTGACCCTGGCCGTGGAGGTCGTGTGGACGCGCCTGTTCTCCCAGGTGCTGCAGAACAGCGCCTACACCTACGGCCTGGTGCTGGCGACCTTCCTGCTGGCCCTGGCGCTGGGTGCCGGCGTCGCGAACCTGCTGACCCGCCTGCGCCGTGGCGACCCGGCGGCGATCCTGGCCGGTCTGCTGGCGGTGTCCGCCGTGGCGGCCGCGAGCTCACCGTGGCTGTTCCATGCGCGGACCGACGGGCTGCGGTTGGTCGGCGGCACCGCCGCCTTCGGTGGGTACATCGTCGAGGTGGCGGCCCTGGCACTGGTGGTGATGCTGCTGCCGGCCACGGTCCTCGGGGCGTCGCTGCCCTACCTGCTCAGGGTGCTGCAGCAGCGCCGCGCGGCTCCCGGTGACACGATCGGCCGCCTGGTGGCGGTCAACACCGTCGGCGGCATCATCGGGGCCCTGGCCGCCGGGTTCGTGCTCCTGCCGCTGCTGGGGGCGTGGCGCAGCCTGCTGTGGGTCGCCGGCGGCTACGCCGTGCTCACGGGTCTGGTCCTGGTCCGTGTGCCCCTGCGCGTCGCGGCGCTGCGGTGGGTGGGAGCGGCCGTCGCGGCCCTGGCGGCTGGGATGCTGCTGGTGGTCAGCCCCGATGAGCTCGACGTCGTCCGGCTCGCCCCCGACGGCAGCGAGTCGTTGGTCGCGGTGGAGGAGGGCCCCCAGGCTACGGTGTCGGTGGTGGCGGACCGTGATGACCTGTTCATCCGCGTGGACAACCACTACACCCTGGGTGGTACCCGGGCCCTGGACGCGGAGCGTAACCAGAGCGTGGTTCCCCTCCTGGCAACCGAGGATCCGCGCTCGGTGTTCTACCTCGGCATGGGCACCGGCATCACCGCCGGTGCGGGGCTGGCCTTCGACGTCGACCGCGTGGTGGTGTGCGAGCTGATCGACGAGGTGGTGCAGCTCGCCGAGGCCCACTTCACCCCCTGGACCAACGGGCTGTTCCACGATCCCCGCGCCGAGGTGCGTGCCGCCGACGGCCGGACCTGCCTGCGCCGCAGCACCGAGCGCTACGACGTGATCATCAGCGACCTGTTCACACCGTGGGAGGCCGGGACCGGCAACCTCTACACCTCCGAGCACTACGCCACGGCCCGCCAGCGCCTGGAGCCCGGCGGTGCCTACGTCCAGTGGGTGCCGCTGTACCAGGTCACCGACCGCGAGCTCGTCACCATCGGCGCGACCATGGACGCCGTCTTCGACGAGGTGACCGTGTGGCGCGGCGACCTGTACGCCGAGCGCTCGATCGTGGCCCTGGTGGGGCGCGACGACCCCGAGCCCCTGGACCCGGCCGTGCTGGTCAGCCAGGGTCGGCAGTTGACCGACGAGCCGGTCAGCGAGGCCTTCCTGGAGGCCATCGCACTGCGGATGTACGTGGGCAACCTCACCGCGAGCGGGCTGTACCGGGACCGGGAGCACAACACCGACCGCCACCCGGTGGTGGAGTACGGCGCGCCCATCAGCCAGCGGGACGTGCGCGCCGGGCGGACCAGCTTCGTCGTCGGGCCCGAGCGCGAGCGCTTCTACGCAGCGCTGGAGGACGCGGTGCCGCTCGCCGAGGACCCGCTGCTCGCGCGGCTCGACGAGCGCCAGCGCGGCTACGTCGCGGCGGGGCGGGCCTACTCGCGCTTCCGGCTGCTGGACCGGCAGGGCCGCGATGCGGCGGCCGACCGGTGGCTGCAGCGCTTCCTCGAGCACTCACCTGAGGAGGCGTCGGGCCCCCGGGACGTCTCGCCCGCGCGGCGCCTGCTCCCACGGCTCCTGCCCTGAGCCGTCCGGTCAGCCCGGCAGCAGCCGCAGGACGGCGCCGCCGTCGTCGGTGCGCAGGGGCGTGATCCGGAACCGGGACCCCTCCTGGCGCTCGCTGCTCATGCCGCTGAGCACCCGGTGCAGCTCCTCGCCGAAGGTGCGGGCGTCGGCGTCGCCGGCATCGATGGCCTGGCGGACCGCGGCGCGGGCGTCGTCACCCACCCGCAGTCCCAGGAGCCGGTCCTGCTTGCGCTGCGAGCTCGCCGACAGCCAGGCCCGGTTGGTGGCGGCCACGGACCCGTCACCGTCGACCACGGCCACGGCGTCGTCGAGGGCGTCCAGCACGCTGAAGACGAAGGCGTCGCGACGGGCCAGCTCGCGGTGCACGGACACCTGGTCCGCGACGTCCTCCAGCCCGCACACCGCGCCGATCACCGAGCCGGAGGCCACCGACAGGGGCGCGACCTCCACGTGGAGCCACGCACCGCCGGTGGCGCGCACGTCGAGGCGGTGCTCACGGCCGAGTTCGGCGGCCATCTGGATCACCTCGCGCAGCGCGTCGGCGTCGGCGTCCTCGAGCGCGTTGAGGAACCCGGTGCCGAGCAGCTCGCTGGAGGAGCTGTGCAGCAGCGCGGCCGAGCGGGCGTCGGCGTACACGCACCGGCCCGTGAGGTCGGTGTGGAGCAGGCCCGTGGAGCCGACGGCGCCCTGGCGGCCCAGTTCCGTGGTGACATCCCGCTCCACGGCGACGTAGTGCGTGATGCGCCCCGTGTGGTCCTGGACGGGGCTGATGGTCGCGTGGTGGGTACGCAGCGCCCCGTCGCGACGGCGGTCGACGAGCTGTCCCTCCCACACCTGGCCGCTGGAGATCGTGCGCCACAGCTGCTCGTAGAACCGCTCGTCCTGGTAGCCCGAGGACAGCAGGTTCGGTCGCGCCCCGATGGCCTCGCGTTTCGAGTAGCCCGTCACGCGGACGAAGGCGTCGTTGACGTCGACGATCCGACCCTCGGCGTCGGTGACGAACACCACGTCACCACCGAGGTCGAGGGCGGTCACGTCGATGTGGGGTGCACCCGTCGCCTCGCCGCTACCACCGGCGGCACCGGCGGGGGAGGGGCCCAGCCCGCTGTCCTGCGCCGTTGCATCGGAGCGCCCCGTGGGGGGCACGTCGGCCTGCTGCTCACCGGTCACTGGCGTTCTCCCTGCCGTCTGCACCTGCACGGTAGGCCGCACGGGCACGTCAGGCACGGGCAGGTTGCCCCCTGACTGGCGGGCGACGGCGGGCAGCGGGGGTCAGCTCACGGCGTGCAGGTTCGGTCGGGCCCCGGTGTCCACCTGTGGCCGCGTGCGTCCCGGCAGGTGGGCCAGGGCCAGCACGGGACCACCGAGCTGCCACAGGTGCCGGGCATCGATGCCGAGGTGGAGCAGGGGCACCATACGCGCCGTGGGGCCCCACCCCAGCGGCACGGGGCCGACGCGGCCCACGCCACGCGCACCGCAGTCGATCATCCGACCGAGCTCGAGCAGCCGTGCCGGCCGGGTGGCGCGTCCCGTGGCCAGCGCCGCGGCGTTGCGTCCGGCGACCGCGCCGGCCTGGCTGGCGATCTGGGCGGACATGGGCAGGGGCCTGCCCAGCACGTCGCGGTGTGCGGCCACGTCGCCGGCGGCCAGGACCCGGCGCAGCCCCGAGACCCTGAGGTCGCTGGTGACCACCGCCCGCCCGTCCAACAGCGGGGCGTCGGGCAGCAGCTCGTCCGCCCTCGCACGCCAGCCCCCCGCCCACACCACGGTGCCGTCGAGGCGGCGCCCCTCGCCGGTGAGCAGCCCCCGGCGGTCGATGCGGGCCACCTCGGTACCGAGGTGGAGGCGGACCCCCACGCGGTGCAGGTACCGGGTGGCGTCCTCGGACAGGCGCTGCGGTTCGGCGGGCAGGACCCGGCCGGCGACCTCGATCAGGTGCACCTCGATGTCGTCGCGCAGGGCGGCGACCTCCGCGGCGAGCTGCACCCCCGTGGCGCCCGCGCCCACCACCAGCAGCTGCCGGGTGCGCGCGAGGCGGCGGCGCAGCCGCAGCGCGTCGTCGGGGGTGTGCAGGGTGGCGGCGTGCTCGCTGCTGCCGGGGACGCTGCCCGCGGGGGAGCCGGAGCCGACGGTGACCACCATGGCGTCGGCCTGCAGGGTCGTGGCGTCGTCGAGGACGAGCAGGCCCGCCTCGTCGTCGACCCGGACCACGCCGGCACGCACCACCTCGACGCCGGTGAGCTCGCGCAGGGGGGAGCGCGCGTCGCTCGCGCGCAGCCGGCCCGCCGCGACACCGGCGAGGCGGGGCAGGAAGCCGTGCCAGCCATCCTGGTCGACCACCACCACCTCGACGTCGCCGGCACGGCGTGCGGCCACCGCCGCGTGGCTACCGGCGTACCCGGCGCCGACGATCACCACCCGCGGGGCCGGTGAGCGCAGGGGTTCGGGGGGATCGTGCTCCGGCGTGTGGTCGCTCACGGGGCCCTCCTCGGGAGGTGTCAGTCGGTGGGGCGGGGTGTGAGCAGCTGGTCCACGGGGGCGTGATCGTCGGTCAGGACGCGGGCGTCGTCCACGACGCGTGCCAGCTCGGCACCCGTGAGGAGTTCGTCGTCGCGGCCCCGGCGGGTGTTCTCCGCCGCGATCTCGGTCAGGGGCAGGGGTGTGTCCGAGGCGAGCACCACGTAGTTCCCGCCGATCCCCGGCGCCGTCGGCCCGAAGGAGCCGGCGCGGCCGAGCACCGCGACGTGGTCGAAGACCGCGGCCACCGTGGCGATCTCCGCCCGTAGGAAGCGTCGGGGGCCGTAGTCGATCAGGTTCATGACGTAGACGCCCTCGTCGTGCAGGCGTTCGGCCACCAGCTCGGTGAACTCCACCGTGGCCAGGTGCCAGGGCACGGCCACCCCGCCGAAGGCGTCACCGATCACCAGGTCGTGCTCCCCGGGGGCACCCTCGGCGATGGTCGAACGGGCGTCACCGATGCGCACGGTGATGTCGTCGCCGAGCTCGAGGCCGAGCTCCTCCTTCGCCAGTTCCACCAGCAGGGCGTCCACCTCGAGCACCTCGGAGGTGGAGCCGGGGTGGGCGGCACGCAGGTAGCGGGGCATGGTGAAGCCCGCGCCGCCGATGTGCAGGGTGGACAGCGGTTCGCCGTCGGGTGCCATCGCGGTGATGGCGTCACCGAACCACTGCGTGTAGGTGAACTCCAGGTAGGTGGGATCATCGAGGTCGACGTAGGAGTGGCGCAGGGTGTCCAGCCACAGGGCGCGGCCGGAGGGCCGTTCCTCGTCCTCCACGATGTAGGCGCAGTAGTAGGCGGACTCGTGCTCGCAGGGGTGGGCGGCGGCGAAGGAGAAGGCCCCCGCGGCCAGTACCCCCAGCGCGGCGCCCGCGGTGAGGTTGCGACGGCGTCCCAGCGCCAGGGCCGTGGCGATACCCAGCACGATCAGGGCGACAGCCGTGACGCGGATCACCGGACGGGTGGGGAAGGCGGCCACCAGCAGGAAGCCGGTCACGAAGGTGCCGACGATCGCCCCGGTGGTGGACAGCGCGGACAGCCGGCCCACCACCCGGCCGGTCTCGTCCAGGCTGGCGAGCTGGATCTTGATGACCGCCGGCGTCACCGCCGACAGCACCGCAGCGGGGGCGAAGAAGGCCACCACCGTCAGGGTCGTGGTGGTCAGGGGGCCCGCACCACGCAGCGCCACGCCGAGCCCGTCGATGAGGGGGATCGCGGCGAAGGCCAGCGCACCCCCGGTGATCAGCAGCGGGGCCAGCAGCCCCCGGGGATCGCGCGCGTCGGCGGCCTTGCCGCCGAGCCAGGAACCCAGCGCGATCCCACCGAGGATCACCCCGATGATCGCGGTGTAGGTCTCCAACGTCGCGCCGACGTAGGGCGCGAGCAGGCGCGCCGCGAGGATCTCGAGGACCAGCACGGCGGCCGAGGACAGGAACACCAGGGCGGCGGCGGCGAAGGGAGGCATCGAGGCGGCAGGGTACGCGCTGCGCGAGCGGGTCAGTCCGCCGGCTGCGCCGGGAGTCGGACGACGAACCGGGCCCCGCCACCGGGACGGTCCTCGACGCGCAGCTCACCCTCCTGCAGATGGACGAACTCCGCCACCAGGGCGAGGCCGACGCCGGTACCCGGCTGGGCGGCGGCGTGGTCGAGGCGGTGGAAGGGCTCGAGGATCTGTGCACGCCCCTGCTCGGGGATCCCCGGTCCGCGGTCCTCCACCGTCACCTCGACCGTGGTGGCATCCCCGGTCAGGGTCACCTTGATCGGTCCGTCGGGGGCGTACTTGTCCGCGTTGTCCACCAGGTTGGCGACGATCCGCTCGAGCTGGGTGCGGTCGAGGACCGCGGGCAGCGACGCGGGGGCGTCGAGGCGGACGCGGTGCGCGCCGGCGAGGGCGTCGATCGCCCCGCGGACCACCTCGACGGTGTCGAGCTCCTCCGGCTCGGTGGTCGCGGTGCCACGGGACAACCGGTCGAGGTCCAGCAGATCGTCGAGCAGCTCGGCAAGGCGCTCGGTGTGGGTCGCCAGGGAGGCTTCGATACGGGTGCGGTCCGCCGGGGACAGCTGCCCACCGAGGCGCTCCAGGGTCGCGGCGAGGCCGTGGACGACGGTCAGCGGCGTGCGCAGCTCGTGGGAGACCGCCGACAGGAAGGCGTTCTTGGAGCGGTCGAGCTCGCGCAGCTCGTCGGCGGTGCGGCGCTCACGTCGGGCCAGGACGCGGTAGCGCTCCCGGCCGGTCTCCAGGGCCACGATCAGGTCGCTGGTGATCTCGTCACGCAGCTGGCTGTCGTCGTCGCCGGGCGGGTAGGTCGCCAGCGCGGCGTCGATGCGCGCAGCGGCGGTCCCGTCGAGGTCGGCGACCTCCTGCTGGATGTGGCGTGCGATGGCGGTGACCGTGGCCGCGTCGAAGCTCCACACCGCCTCGAAGGTGCGGTCCAGCTCCTGCGCCGCCGGTGCACCGGTGTCCTACCCGAGCAGGGCAGCGGCGAAGCGCGGGGTCAGCACGATCAGGAACCACTCCTCGACCAGGGGGTGGTCCTCGGCGAGGGGGATGCGGACGATGTCGTCCTCGGCCATCGTGTCGAGGTTGCCGGCGGCGAAGACCGCGACGGAGCGCGCCCGTGGGGCGACCAGGCGCTGGTACCGCTCCAGCGCACGCAGCCAGTTCGAGGAGCGTTGGAAGCCCGTGAACACCGCCCCGGGGAGGTCGTGGGCGATCACCGCGTTCTCGAGCACGTGGCTGAGCTCGGTCAGGGTGGCCTTGCTCAGGACCCGGGGCGTGAGGGCCACGTCCGTGGTCTCGAGCAACCGCCGGAAGACCCGTGGGTGGGCGGCGGCGCGGTGGGGCGTCATCGCGTGGCAACTCCTTCGCGGAGATGGCCCTGCGTGGCCGCTCCATCACTGCGAGTCCGGTGACGGTACAGCGCGGCCCTGGTCCGGTGGTCCTGATCCGGCCGCCGAACGGCCCCTTGTCGGTGGGGTCAGGCTGCTCGCTCGCGGTCCGCGGCCCGGGAGCGTGTCCGGGCGGGCGTGACCCGGCGACCGTCCGCGCCAACGGACGGAGCGTGAACCGCCGTTGGCGACCACGTGGAGTGCCGTGAGCAGGCCGTAGGTCACGGTTCGCGGTCATGTTCGTGGACGCGATGCGGCTACCGCACAAGCGGTCCGACCCCGGGGTCGCGGTCGTAGTTTTCGCGGACTTGCGGGCGCGTCGTACCAGGCCGCGGGAAGGGCCGTCGACAGGAGTCAGGGAGGAGTCGCTGATGAGACCACTATCGATCGGCCGAGGGGCAACCCTGGGGGCCGCTGTCCTGCTCACCGTCGGGGTTCTCGCCCCGCTCGCCGGGGCAGACCCGGAGGTCGAGACCGCGGTGATCGACGAGTCGCTGCGGCTGGACCAGCCATGGACCAGTTCCGCAGGCGTGCTGCCGAGCGACAGCCGGCTGGTCGGTGGACTGCTCGAAGCGGTCGGGCCGCAGCAGGTCGTGGTGCGCCTGACCACGCCGTCGGTCGCAGAGGCGGTGGCCGCCCGAGAGGCCCCCAACGCGCGTGCGCAGGCCCAACAGGAACAGCGCATCGCGCGGCAACAGGAGCGCCTGCTGCGGCACCCCGGCGCCCGGGGCGCCACGGAGCTAGGCCGGACCTCCAAGGCCACCAACACGGTCATGCTCGAGATCGATGCCTCCGCGCTGCCCGAACTGGCCCGCTCCCGGGATGTGGAGCGCATCGCACCGGTCGTCGACTACGAGCGGCACCTGCCGGAGACCGTCCCCTACGTCGGTGGCGCCGCGGTCCAGGCGGGCGACGGTGTCCCCCAGGCCACGGGTGAGGGCATCCTCGTGGCGGTGCTCGACTCCGGCATCGATTACACCCACGCCTCCCTCGGCGGGCCGGGCACCGAGGGCGCGTACCGGCGGGCCTACGGCCCCAACCCCACCAGTGCCCTCAACCGCCAGACCAACCAGCGGTACAACGAGCGTGACTTCCGGGGACAGCGGGTGTTCCCCACCGACAAGGTGGTAGCTGGCTACGACTTCGTGGGCGAGGAGTGGCCCGATGGGCCGCTGCGGCCGAACCCCAACCCCATCGACATCGAGGGGCACGGCACCTCCGTCGCGGACATCATCGCCGGTGCGCAGGGCATGGCCCCCGACGCGCAGCTCGTCGGGGTGCGGACCTGCGCCTCCTTCGCCCCGAACTGCTCCGGCGTCGCGTTGCTCCAGGCGATGGACTTCGCCCTTGACCCCTTCGAGACCGGCACGGTCGACGAGCCCGTCGACATCATCAAC
>SKTN01000212.1 GCA_007117945.1 Nitriliruptoraceae bacterium
CGATCCAGGTTCGTGAGCAGCGGCTCACCCCACTCGGCGGGCACGCGCGCGAACCGTTGCGGATCGCGCACCACGCCGGCGAGGTAGCCGAGGCTCCCGATGGTCGCCGACACGGTCGCCAGTCCCAGCAGCCATCGGTCGGGCCACGCGAGCACCACCACGGCCAGCAGGAACAGGACGGCGTAGTCGGCCAGGATGACCGCGACGTTGTGATCGAGCGTCTGCAGCCACAACCCCAGCGGGAGCAGCAGGGCCGCCCGCCAGACGAGCACACCCCGAGCCTCGCGCACCGATCGGCTGCGTCCCGAGGCGAGGATGCTCACGCCGACACCGGCCAGCAGCCCGAACAGCACGGCCGACCGACCGCGGGGCACCGCCAGCACGTAGGCCAGGGGGCTGCCGGTGCCCGACGGGCTGATGTGGACGGCGACCATCCCGATGATCGCGAGGCACCGTGCGAGGTCGATGCCCGCCAGCCGACGGCCGGAGCCAGCAACGGCCGCGGGCGGGCCGGCCTGCGACCCGTCGCTCATCACGTGGAACCCGCAGCTCCGAGCCGCTTGGCACCGGCGACGATCCGCCCGTAGGCGCGTTCCGGGCCGAGCCCACCGGTCAGCTTCGCCGCGAAGAAGGGCAGCGGGTCGCTCGCGCGGACCGGGACCCGGTCCAACAGCATCGGATCGGCACCGGGCAGGTTGCGCCCCAGGGCACCGGTCGCCGCGGAACGGAACCGCGCACGCAGCAGCGGCAACGCCTCCGGTACCGGGCGCCCCCAGGTGTAGGCGAAGTGCCGCGGCACCGTCCCGAGCCGCTCCTCGATCAGCTCGGAGCACCGGTCCAGCTCCGCAGCGGACAGCTGCTCGGGCAGCGCGTGGGTGTGGGTGTGGTTGGCGATGGTCACCAACTCCGATGCCGCCAGCTCCTCGAGCTGCGCCCACGTGAGCCCCCGTCCGGGCGCACCGGTGGCCGTTGATCCGGGCCAGCGCATCACCCCACCGACGTAGGCGGTGGCGAGGTAGATGGTGAAGGGCAGCCCGGCGTCGCGCAGCCGCGGCCAGGCGTGCTCGTACACCCCGGCGAAGCCGTCATCGAAGGTCAGCACCACCGACGGCGAGGTGGAGCCGCGGTCCAGCGCATCCAGGGCGGCGTCCAACGAGCGCACGGGCTGCTCCGCGAGCAGCGCGACCTGGGCGTCGAAGGCGGCGGCCTCGATATCCAGCTCGTCGGGGGTGCCGTCGCCGATCCGGTGGTAGATCAGCAGCGTCGCGCCCTGCACGGGCCGTCGCGCCGAGGGCAGCACGCCGCCCGCGGACGCCAGCCCACGCTTGATCGCGCGACGTGGTCCGTGGCCGTGCAGTGGGTTCGCCATGGCCGGTGAGGCTACTCCTGCCACCGGGCCGACCACGGCGCCAGCCGCGACAGGTCGTGCCACCGACCCCTCGACCGGCCCCCGCGGCTCAGAACAGCTCCACGTCCCCCATGGTCAGGTCCCACTCCGACAGCTCCGGCATCCCCGAGTCCGAGAGCTCCCGCCAGGTCAGGATCGGCCCGCCACCCGGCAGCGGCAGCTCCCCCACCCGGCTGAAGGGCGCGTCGGTGATGCGCAGGACCTGGTCGGCCTTGGAGACCTTCGCCACCCGTGCCACCAGCCGGCGGGCCACGTCGTCGTCGGGGGCGAGCAGGTGCCCGATGACGCCCTCGGTCGCCGGGCCGCGACGCCGCAGACGGAACAGCACCACCCCGCCGTCCTCCGCCAGCCCCCGGTAGTGCAACGGGGCGAAGCCGTACCGCCAGCGCAGCACCTCGACGTCGAGGTCGGTGCGGATGCGGTCGTCGGGCAGCCGGGCCAGCAGGTCCTCCAGCAGCCCCGCATCGGCCAGCACCTCCTCCGCGGGCAGTCCGGCCTCGGAGGGCAGCGACCACTTGTCGGCGGGCACCCGGGCACGCACCGCCGAGGCGGCGGCCACCGGTGAGCGGAACCGCACCCCGACGGGCAGCTTGCCCACCTGCTCCCACCCCATCTTGAGGTAGCCGGGGCGGGACTGCTCGTTGGGGGTGTTGAACACGTGGGAGACGCCCTCGGCCATCAGCACCTCCAGCGAGGAGGTGGTCAGCCGGCGGAAGATGCCGCGGCCCTGGTAGTCCGGGTGGGTGGCGGTGTCCACCGCACGCACCGCCTGCCAGGTCCTGCCACGGCGACGGAACCGCCACCGCAGCCACACCCTGAGCCCCACGATCCGCTGGCCGTCCAACGCCACCCACGCCGGGGAGCGTCCGAAGGGGTTCTGGTGGTGCTTCCAGCGGTAGAAGGCGGAGTACTGCTCGTCGGGGACCCATCCGAGCGACGACTCGAGCAGTTCCAGGATGTGCGGCAGGTCGTCATCGCTCGCCTGCCGCACCGTCAGTTCGATCTCAGCGCTCATGGGACCCCGTCCTTCGCCGTCGGCACGACCCGCCCGTCCACCCACGCTAGGCGGCCACCCCCGCCGCAGCACCGTCCTACCCTCGAGCGGGGAGGAGACGGCCGTGTTCCAGCGTGTGGCGATCGTGGAGGCCGGCGGTGCCGCCATGCGCTGCGTCCGCTCCATCGGCGCGGCGGGCCCCCGCGACACCGCCCCGGCGATCGTGCTCCTGCACCGCGGCGCCGCACCGCCGGTCTCGCTGCGACGCCGGGTCGACGAGGTGGTCCAGCGCACGGCTGACCCGGATCGCTCTGACCACCGCACGCCGCACGCCCGGGATGTCACGGCGCTCGCCGCGGACCTGGAGCGCACGGGTACCGACGCGGTGTGGGTCGGGTGGGGCGCCCCCGAGGACCATCTCACGGTCGCGCGGGCCTGCGAGGCACGCGGGATCACCTTCGTGGGCCCACCGGCCGCGGCACTGTCCGCCACTGCCGACCACACGGCGCTGGCCAGGCACCTCGCCGCTGCCGGGCTCGCGCCGCCGTCCCGTGGGCCGCGATCGCCCGGCCAGGTGGTCGAGGTGCAGTTGCTGATCGACCGCGCAGGCACCTGCTGGACGCTCGGAACGCTCGTGCACGCAGCTCCTGGCGCGCACGGCCAGCCGGTGCTGTCCTGGTCCGGCCAGGGACTCCTGGACGACGAGGTGGCGGCCAGCTGCGCCCGGACCGCCGCCACCGCCGCGCGGGCCCTGGGACTCAGCGGCGCCGTGGCGGTGGAGTTCCTCCGGCCGGGTACGCACGCGCCGGCGGCCATCACCCGCATCCGCGGCCACCTCACGCCCGCCCACCTCCTCA
>SKTN01000258.1 GCA_007117945.1 Nitriliruptoraceae bacterium
CCGGGTCCGCCGCAGCCGGTGCCGGGGCCGAGCTCGGTACCACGACCCGCGTCGAGCCGGCGCTGCCCGCCTGGCCGGCGGGGCCGGTGTCCACCACGCGCAACCAGCGGTCCTTGACCTCGAGGTCGACGTCCCCGCGGCCCACCACCGTCGCGAGCCAGCCGCGGTAGGCACCTGGGTCGGTGACGCGGTAGGTGAAGCCGAGGTCGTCGGGGGCGCGGCGCTGGCGGTCGGGGGTCGGCGTCCACCGCAGCAGCATCATGGAGATCTGCGACCCGAAGCCCGCGGCCAGGCGCAGCGCGTAGTCGACGTCGTAGGCACCACCCCGGGACAGGTTGAGCTGGCCGAGCTCGGGGTCGACCTCACGGAAGTTGGCCACGGGCGGGACCACGCCCGTCTCCAGGGCCTTGATCGCGACCACGTCCTCGACACCGACGCCCATCGGGTGGCCGGTGACGCCCTTGGTGTTGGCGATGACGATGCGGTCGGCGCCCGCGCCGAAGACCTGCTTGAGGGCGTGGATCTCCGCCGAGGCGCTGCCACCCCGGGCCGGGGTGTAGGTCTCGTGGGAGACGAACACGGTCTGCGGCGCGATGGCCTGGCGGGACACACCGCGGGCCTCGGCCTGGGTGACCACGTCCTCCATGACCTGGCCGATGTGCTCGAGGTCGAGACGGGTGCCGTGGAAGGCGCTGTTGGCCGTCGTGGCGCCGAGCACCTCGCAGATCGGCGTGATGCCGCGTTCGCGGGCGGCCTCGGCCGACTCCACCACGATGCCGGCGGCGCCCATGCCGAGCAGCATGCCGTGACGGCGCCGGTCGAAGGGCAGCGCCGCGTCCTCCACCCGCGCGTCGGTGGCCGCGGCGCCCGAGGCGAGGAAGCCCGCACCGATCCAGGGCAGCAGCGCGTCGGAGGAGGCGTCGTCGGCGGCGACGATCACCACCCGGCGGCAGCGGCCGGCACGGATCCAGTCCTCCGCGAGTGCCACGGCCTGGGTGGTGGAGGCGCAGGCGGAGTTGATCTGGGTGTTGGGGCCCCGCGCGCCGATCAGCTCGGCGAACTGGGAGTGGCCCATCGACAGCACCCGGAACAGGAAGCGGCGGTCGAAGGCGTAGGCCTGCTCGGCGATCCGTGCGTCGAGCTCCGCGAGCTCGCGGTCGAGCTCGGCCAGGGCCGCGCTGTCCGGGGTGGTGGCGGCGATGCGGTCCCACACCGCGGCCAGCTCGTCGCGCTGCCGGCGCCGGGCGGCGTCCTGCTCGAAGCGCGACACCTCGTCGGTGATCTCCTCCATCCCGGGGAAGGCGCTGGCGAAGATCACCCCGGTGTCGTCACGCAGGTCGTCAGGCAGGCCCCAGCGGTCGGGCAGCTGGCTGCCGACACCGGTGGTGCGGTAGCGCTGCACGATGGGGATCCCCGCATCCCGCAGGGCGTCCACGCCGGCGCCGATGGCCAGCTGCGTGGACCAGCCCAGGGCCTCCACACGTGCCGGGTCGATGCCGAACTCCGCGGCGAGGTCGAGGGCACCCGACCGCGCGGCGAGCTTGATCACCGCGGCGGGGTCGTCGATGGTCTCGAAGCTCGCCTGGCCGTCGTCGCCCTTCACCAGGCGCGTGATGCGCCGGTCGGCGATCTCCTGGCGGACGGGATCGGGGATGGTGGCGATGAACTGCTCGCCACCGAGGATGCGGGCGACCTGGTGGTCGTCGAACACCCGGGGCGTGCCGGGCAGGCCGAGGGAGGCGCCGGTGATGGCCACGGGCTCCGTGGCCGCAGGTGGGCCGGTGGGTGCCACGGCTGCGGGCTGCGCAGCCGGTGCCCCGGCGGGCGCGACCAGGGAACCGGCCCGCTCCAGGAAGGTGCCCAGCGCCCGGCCGAGCTCGAGGTAGGAACGGTCGGTCTCCGACATCGTGGTGGACTCCGTCGAGGTAGCGGCTGCGGGCGGGGTGGTGGCGGGCGTGGGGGCAGGTGTCTGGGCGGGCGTCGCGACCTCGACGGGCGCGGCGGCGGGGACCCGGCCCGTCCCGAGCCCCGCGGCGTAGAGGCCGCACAGGGCCTGGTTGAAGGCCGCCTCGTCGGAGAACTTCGGGTGGTTGGTGAACAGGTTCAGGACCTCGTCGTCACCGAGCACGTCGCTGGCCAGGCCCTGCAGGGCACGCTTCGGGCCCACCTCGACGAACACCTCGGCGCCGGCCGCGCGCAGGCTCTCCAGACCGGTGACGAACTGCACGGGCGAGGCGACCTGCTCGGCGAGCAGCTCCAGCATCCGCTCCCGGGCGTCCTCACCCGTGGGGTAGAACCCGCCGGTGACGTTGGAGACCACGGGCAGCTGCGGCGCCCGCAGCTCGAGGCGTTCCAGGGTGCGGCGCAGCGGCTCGCTGGCGGCGGCGACGATGCGGGTGTGGAAGGCGTGGCTGACGGGCAGCACGAAGGTGGTGAAGCCGCGTTCCTCGCAGGCGGCGACGGCGGCCTCGACGGCGGCCGAGGCCCCACCGAGCACCGACTGGGAGGTGGAGTTGACGTTGGCGAGGACGACGTAGCCGTCGACCGCCTCGGCGATGCGCTGGACCTCCTCCACGGGGGCGAACACCGCGGCGAGCTTGCCCTTGTCCTCCACCTCGAGGCTGGCCATCTCGTGCCCGCGGGCGCTGACCGCCTCGAGCGCCGCGGCGAAGGTCAACGACCCCGCGGACACCAGGGCGGCGTACTCCCCCAGGCTGTGCCCCATGACCAGATCGGGGGTGATGCCGTAGGCCGCGAGCATGCGGGTGAGTGCCTCGTCGGCGGTGAGCATCGCGGGCTGGGTGATCTCCGTGGCCATCAGCTCGAGCTCGGCCGCGGCCTTGCGGTCGGGGTCGTCCCCCTCCATCAGGATGTAGTCCGACAGGGGCCGGTCGATGAAGGCCGCCATGGCCCGGTCGGCTTCCTCGTAGGTCCCGGCCACGAGGGGTTCGCGCGCGGCGAGCCCCCTGAGCATGTTGACGTACTGCGAGCCCTGCCCCGGGTACAGGAAGGCCACCCTGGCCGCGGCACCCTCGCCACGGAACACCCCCCGCGTGCGCAGGGGCTTCCACAGCGCCGGGGCCTCGAGGGCCTTGAGCGCGGCGGCGGCCTTGTCGGCCAGGTCGTCCGCGTCGGCGAAGTCGATCGCGATCCGCTCCTGCGCCCGCAGGTCCTCGGCCAGGGGCGCCTGCACCGGCGGGGTCGCACCACGGCCGGCGGCCTCGGCCAGCGCCGCCAGGCGGTGGCGGAGGCCG
>SKTN01000321.1 GCA_007117945.1 Nitriliruptoraceae bacterium
ACCGACTCCGCCGTGCGCATCACCCACCTGCCCACGGGGACCGTGGTCAGCTGCCAGAACGAGAAGTCCCAGCACCAGAACAAGGCGGTGGCCCTGCGTGTGCTGAAGGCCAAGCTGGCTGAGCTCGAACGCCAGAAGCGTGCCGAGGAGCTCGACGAGCTCCGTGGCGGGGTCCAGAACGTCGGCTTCGGCTCCCAGATCCGCTCCTACGTCCTCGCTCCCTACCAGATGGCCAAGGATCTGCGCTCCGAGCACGAGACGGGCAACGTCCACGACGTGCTCGACGGGGATCTCGACCCCTTCATGGAGGCCGAGCTGCGCCGCCGGGTGCGGGCCGCCAGCGAACGCGAGACGTGAGGCGCGGGTGGGCCCGTGCGCGGGCGCTGGGCGAACCCTGGCCGTTCGGCAGGGCTGCGGCGGACATAGCTCGCCCGTGGTGACGTTGTACGCTCGCGCCCGGTGAGGCGGCAGACGGGCGGACGCGGGGGCCGTCGAACGGTGCCGCGATCCGACCCCGGGTGCCCCACCGATGTGCACCGGCCCGCGGGCCCACGCCACCGTGCGTGCCTCGAGAGTGCAGGCGGACCACGTGATCAAGCTCCAGAACGTCACAAAGACCTACAAGCGCGGCGCCGACGATCAGGTGATCGCCCTCGAGGACGTGACCGTGGACGTCGCCAAGGGCGAGTTCGTGTTCGTTGTCGGGCCCTCGGGATCGGGGAAGTCGACCTTCATGAAGCTGCTCACCCGCGAGCAGCTTCCCGACGAGGGTGAGATCTACGTCGCCGGTAAGAACCTGGCGACCCTGCGCTCCTGGAAGGTGCCCGTGCTCCGCCGCGAGATCGGCTACGTCTTCCAGGACTTCAAGCTGCTGGAGAACAAGACCGTCGAGGAGAACGTGGCCTTCGCCCTCGAGGTCATCGGTCGCCCGCGGCGCGAGATCGAGAAGCGGGTGCCCGAGGTCCTGGAGCTCGTCGGGCTGTCGGAGAAGGCCCGTGCACACCCCCACGAGCTCTCGGGCGGACAGCAGCAGCGCGTCTCCGTCGCCCGGGCCTTCGTCAACAGCCCCCGGATCCTGCTCTGCGACGAGCCGACGGGCAACCTCGACCCCTCCACCTCGGTGGGGGTGATGAAGCTGCTCGACCGGATCAACCGCACGGGCACAACGGTGGTGATGGCCACCCACGACCAGCACATCGTCGACTCGATGCGGCGCCGCGTGATCGAACTGGAGAACGGGCACGTCGTCCGTGACCAGTCCCGCGGCGTCTACGGCTACGGCGGCTGACCGCACGCGAGCTCCCACCACCGAGGTGGCGGGCCACCTGGAGGCACGATGACCGCGCGCTGGACCTACGTGATCCGTGAGGCCTTCCTCGGGCTGCGTCGGAACCTGATGATGACCGTGGCCGTGGTCCTGTCGGTCACGGTCTCGCTGACCCTGCTCGGTGCCAGCCTGCTGCTCTCCCAGCAGGTCGACCTGGCCACCGACGACTGGACCGGTCGCGTGGAGGTGTCGATCTACCTGTGCGACGACCGCGTCTGCCCGGCGATCACCTCCGAGCAGCAGGAGCAGCTCCGCGAGGACCTCGAGGACCAGGAGGTCGTCGCCGAGGTGTTCTACGAGTCGAAGCAGGACGCCTACGACCGCTTCACCTCGATGTTCTCCGACCAGGAGTCGTTGATCGAGGCGATCGATCAGGACACCCTGCCCGCCTCCTTCCGGGTGCGGCTCGAGAACCCGAACCTGTTCAATGTCATCGCCGACCAGTTCTCCACCTACCCCGGGGTGGAGGAGATCGTCGACCAGCGTGAGGTGCTGAACCAGTTCCTGCGCTTCACCAACGTGGTGCGCACCGCCGCCCTGGTGGTGGCGGCCATCCAGCTGGTCGCCGCTGGTGTGCTGATCGCCAACACCATCCGTGTGGCCGCCTTCGCCCGGCGTGAACAGACCGGGATCATGCGCCTGGTGGGCGCGAGCAACTGGTACATCCGCCTGCCCTTCGTGCTCGAGGGGGTGTTCGCCGGCCTGATCGGGGCCCTGGTGTCCTGGGGCCTGCTGTGGGCCACGGTGCCCCGGGTGGCGGGCGGCCTCGCCCAGGACATCGAGTTGATGCCCTTCATCGGGGAGGCGCAGGTACTCGCGGTCGGCCCGTGGCTGCTGCTCGCCGGCACGGGCATCGCCGCGATCTCCTCGATCCTGGCGTTGCGCCGGTTCCTCGACATCTGACGCCGTCCGTGCGTCCGGCGCCAGGCCGGCGCGCCGTGGCGGGTTCGGGCTTCAGGTCGGGGCATGGCGTTCCGATGCGGTACTCAGGGCCATTCCCGTGGCTCCTGTGGTTCCTGTAAGCTCCCGCGCCATGCAGCGCTAGCGGAGCGTCAGGATCCGCTCACGTTCGGTTGCTCGGAGACGGTCGGTGCGGATGCAGCGGGCGCGAGGTCGGTACGTGCTGGTCGCCGTGTGCCTCCTGGCACTCCTGCCCGTGGCGGCCTGGGGACAGTCGGCTGAGCTGACACCCCGCCTGGATGACGTGACCGCGGAGCGCGATCGCGTCGAGACCCGGGTGGAGTCACTGCGGGAGCGCGAGGGTGACGCCCGCACCCAGCTCGCCGCGGTCGTGGCCGAGCTGGAGGCGGCTGAGCAGGAACTCGCCGCCTCGGAAGCGGAGCTGGAGCGGGCCGAGGCCGCCCTGGAGGGGGCGCAGGTGGCCACCGAGCGTGCTCGGGCGTCCCTGCGTGAGGTGCTCGCCGAGCTCGAGGTCACCGAGCAGGAGCTCGCCGTCGCGACCGCCAAGCTCGAGGCGCGGGTCGTCGCGGCCTACAAGTACGGCCAGATCTCCTTCACCGAGGCCTTCACCGGGGTCAGGGACATGGCCGACTTCATCAGCTCGAGCACGATGGTCGCCCACGTGCTCGACGGTGACCGGGTCATGGTCGAGGAGTTCAGCACCCTCCACCTCGCTGTCGAGGCACAGCGCGCCGAGGTGCAGGTGCTCAGGGCGGAGGCCGAGCGCGAGCTGGTGGCTGCGGAGGCGGCCACGCGCGCGATCGAGGCCGCTACGAGCGCGCGGGCCGCGGCGCTGGTCACCATCGAGGAGCGTCGCGAGGAGCGCGAGGCGCTGTTCCTCGCCCTGCGCGACGACCGCGAGGCCGCCGAGGGCCACCTCGCCGGGCTCGAGGCCGAGTCGGCGCGCATCGCCGACCAGCTCGCGGCCATCGCCCGGCAGCAGGCGGAGGCCGAGGCCGCGGAG
>SKTN01000349.1 GCA_007117945.1 Nitriliruptoraceae bacterium
CGCCAGCGGCGCCGGCAGGATCGCCGACGGGCGGGTGCGCGACCTGCAGGTCCAGACCGAGGTGTTCGGTTTCCACCTCGTCACCCTCGACGTGCGCGAACACGCCGCCCAGCACCGCGCCGCGCTCGCCGAGGTGTTCGCCCGCTGCGGCATCACCGCGGACCTCGAGGCGCTCGACGAGGCGGAGCGCTGCCGCCTGCTCAGCGATGAGCTGGCCACCGGACGCCCCATCACCCCCCACATGCTCGAGCTCAGCGAGGACACCAACCGCACCATCGAGGTGTTCCGGGTGATCCGACGTGCCCACGACCGCATGGGCCCCGCCGCCGTGGACACCTACATCATCTCCATGACCCAGCGGATCTCCGACGTGCTGGGGGTGCTCCTGCTGGCACGCGACGCCGGCTGTGCCGACGGCCTGGACGTGGTCCCCCTGCTCGAGACCGTGGACGACCTCGACCGGGCCGCCGAGCTGCTCGATGGCCTGCTCGGCGACGAGCGCTACCGGGAGCACGTCCGTCGTCGGGGTGACCACCAGCAGGTCATGATCGGCTACAGCGACTCCAACAAGGACGGCGGCTACCTCACGGCGAGCTGGCAGCTGCAGCACGCCCAGCGGACCATCGCCCGGGTGACCGAGGCCCACGGCGTGCGCCTGACCCTGTTCCACGGGCGGGGCGGCTCCATCGGACGGGGTGGCGGTCCGGCCAACGCCGCCATCCGCGCACAGCCGCCCGAGTCGGTGCGGGGCCGGCTCAAGCTCACGGAGCAGGGTGAGGTCATCGCCGCGCGCTACCGCGACCCCGTGCTCGCCCACCGCCACCTCGAACAGGTCATCCACGCGGTCCTGCTCACGGCACGGCCGGACGCCGGCCCGCCCCGGACCTCCGCCGCCGGCCGCGCCACCGCCCACGACCTCGACGCCGTGATGCGCGAGCTGTCCGCCCTGGCGCGCGACACCTACCGGCAACTGGTGCACGACACCCCGGCACTCGTGGACTACCTCCACGAAGCCACCCCGCTGGATGCCATCGGGGAGCTGAACATCGCCTCGCGACCCGCCCGGCGGCAGGCCGGGCGGGGGATCTCCGAGCTGCGGGCGATCCCCTGGGGGTTCGCCTGGACCCAGTGCCGCCTGCTGCTGCCGGCCTGGTACGGCGTGGGCTCCGCCTTCCACCGCTACGTCGACGGCGACGAGGCACGCTGGGAGGAGCTCGCACGGCTGGTCGAGGTGTCCCCGCTGCTGCAGGTCACCCTGGACAACGTGGCCATGGCGCTGGCCAAGTCGGACCTGCGCATCGCCGACACCTACGCCCAGCTGGCGCGGCCCGAGGTCCGTGACACCGTGTTCCCCGCTCTGCAGGCGGAGCACGAACGCACCCGCACGGCCCTGCTGCGCCTCAGTGGGCAGGAGGAACTCCTGGCCTCGCAACCCGAGCTGGTCGAGGTCCTGCAACTGCGTGACCCCTACCTCGATCCCCTCCACGCGGTCCAGGCGGCGCTGCTCGAGCGGCTGCGGGGACCCCACGCCGACGACGAGGGTCCCCGGCTGCGGGCTGCGGTGCTGGTCGCCACCAACGGCATCGCGGCGGGCCTGCGCAACACCGGGTGAGGGAGCCCGCACGGCCAGCGACGGGCGCCGCACGGCCCGGTGCCCTGGTGGCCACCGGGCCCCCGCAGCGGGGACCTCTTGCCCTGCAAGCACCGCCCGTCGGGGTCGTAGCTTGCAGACATCGAGGAGGTCACCGCCGTGGCTCGTTCCGTGCGCACGTTCCTACCGGTCGTCGGTGACCCGGTCGCACTCGCGACCGCGTTCGACGGTGATCCGGCCCGCTGGCTACCCGGTGCCCGCCGGGACGGCCCCGACTTCGTCCTCGCGCTGCGCGCAGGCTCCCTGACCCGCACGGTCCGTGCGACCGTCGGTGCGCCCTGGCGCGCCGGTGCCACCCGGTGGCGCACGCTCAGCTGGGATCCCATCGCCGAGGACGGTGAACAGTCGGCGGTGGACCGCTTCCTGCCGAGCCTCGACGGGGAGCTGGGGCTGCACGCACAGTCGGGTGGTCGCACCACCCTGCTCCTCGATGCCCGCTACCGGCCACCCGGTGGGGCGGTCGGTGGGGCCTTCGACACCGTCGCGCTGCACCGCCTGGCGCGCGGCACCGTGGAGCGGTTCCTCGAGGAGGTCTCGGCCCGCCTCGCCGGCGAGGCGCTGCTGCTGGACGACGGTCCGATGCCCGAGGCGCCCTCACGCCCCCGGAACGGTCCAGACAACCTCCGTACCCCCGTCGGCTCCTGCTGAGCCGATCTGTACGGACCCACCGAGGGCGACGGCACGCTCGCGCAGGTTGCGCAGACCGAACCCGGGCTTCGCGTCCGGCGCGATGCCATCGCCGTCGTCGGCGATGCGCAGCCGTACCCCGGCGTGGTCCGCCGCGAGCTCCAGCTGGATGTCATCGGCGCTGGCGTGCTTGGCCACGTTGGTCAGGGCCTCACGGACCACCGGGAGCAGGTGGTCGGTCACCTGGGGACCGACCACGGTGTCGATCGGGCCGTCGAACCGCACGCGTGGCGCGCGCGGGAGCACCTTCGCGAGCTCCTCGACCACGTCCAGCACACGGGCGCGCACGCCCCGCTCCGCATCCCCGGAGGACTGCAGGGCGAAGATCGTGGCTCGGATCTCACGGACGATCCCGTCGATGTCGTCCACGGCCTGCTCGAGCCGCTCGTTGACGGCGTCGGGCTCGGCGAGCTTGCGCTGGGCGGCCTGCAGTGACAGCCCCGTGGCGAACAGGCGCTGGATCACCGTGTCGTGCAGGTCCCGGCCGATCCGCTCGCGGTCCGCGATCACCGAGAGCTGCTGGACCTCCGCCTGGGCGCGCTCGAAGCTCCAGGCGACGTTGACCTGGGAGCCGAAGGACACCAGCTCCTCGAGCTCGCGCTCACCGAACTCCTGCGACCGACCGACCCCGAGCGCGGCCACGATCTCGCCCCCGACCTGGACGGGCGCCCAGGCCACGGCACTGCCGAACACCGGCCCATCGGCTGCACGCAGGGGCGTGCCGTCGGTCAGGGTGCGCACCACCGGGGCGCCGGGGGCGTCGAGGAAGCCCTCATCGGGGCCGTCGCCCACGCAGGCCAGGACCCACAGTCCGTCCGGGTGCAGTTCGAGCAGGCACGCCGCCTCGCCGTCGAGCAGCTCAGCGGCCCCGGCCACGACGCGGTGGCGCACCAGCTGGCTCGGCTCCCC
>SKTN01000415.1 GCA_007117945.1 Nitriliruptoraceae bacterium
AGGACCAGCATCGAGGTGGGGGTGCTCCCCGGAAGGATCCTCCACGGGCGGCACGGGCGGTGGGGGAGGGCCGTCGGCCGGGCCCGCGGACTCATCCCCCGGCCAGGGCGGCAGCTCCGAGAGCTCGATCCGCCGTGGCGCGCGCCCCTGGTCGTAGTCCCGCATGCGCTGCGGGTAGCCGACCTTGCGTGCGTCGTAGAGCGGGATGTTCAGGTCATCGCACAGTGACGCGGCCTGCCCACGGTCGTTGACGGGCCGTCGCAGGTACTCACCGTCGTCGGCGACCAGCAGGACCGTCGTCGAGTACAGGGTGGTCTTGGGCTCGAGGAAGGCCTCGACGCCCGCCCGGCTCCGCGCGAAACGCTCCAGCTCCTCCGTGGCTTCCTTGGAGCTCTCGCGCATCTGCGGGCTCGAGGAAGCGCGCTTGCTCTCGCCCTTGAGCCAGGCGCGGAGGCGGTCGGAGAAACCCACTAGGTGGCCTCGACGGATCGGTCGGCAGTGTCAGCGAGGCTACCGGCCCCGGTCCGACGCTCGGCGCCGAGACCCCCGGCGGTGGTACGTCCGCCAGCGTCCCGCCGCCGCGGGCACAGCGACCGGTGCGGGCGGTCAGCTCACCCCTCGTGCCCGCCGTGGCCCTCGTCCTGCACCAGTTCGACCAGCACGCCGCCGGTCCCCTTGGGGTGGACGAAGGCGATCGTGTGGCCGCCGCCACCGGGTCGGGGCTCGGTGTCGATCAGGGCCACCTCCTCCTCACGCAGGTGGTCGAGCGCGTCGGCGACGTCGGCGACCCCGAAGCCGAGGTGGTGCAGCCCCGGACCGGACCGCGCGAGAAACCGTCCGACGGGGGAGTCGTCCCGGGTGGGTGCCAGGAGCTGGATCCACACCCCGCCGACGTCGAGCATGGCCTCCTCGACGCCATCGGACTCGATGCGTTCCCGGGAGGCCACCTCGAGCCCGAAGGCACGCTGGTAGAAGGCGATGGCCTCGTCGAGATCCTCGACGGCGATGGCGATCTGATCGATGCGGGTGACGTCCATGGGCGGGTCCTTCGGGCGGGTGCTGGGGGCGGGTGCCGGAGGCGGGTCCTTCGGGCGGCTCCTGGCGTGCGCGGCAGGCACCAGCCTGCCATCAGGCAGGGTCCGCAGCCGCATCCACGCCGTCTTCGGCTGGACCCCCGGTCCCGCGTGACGCCGCCGACCGCAGGCGCACCACACCCGCGGCAGCACGGACCTCCACCCGGTCCCCCGTGCGCAGCACGGAGCTCGCGTCCGCCACGTTGGTGACGGCCGGGGTCCCCGACTCCCGCAGCAGGATCGAGCCGTGGGACAGCTCACCGCCGGTCTCCACGACCACCGCCGCCACCCGCGCGAAGGTGCCCAGCCACCCGGCATCGACGCCTCGGGCGACGAGGACCACGGGAGCAGACCCCAGCACCGCCGGGGGTGGTCCCGGCTCCGCGGCGACCCAGACCGTGCCGGTCACGGTGCCATCGGTCAGGCCCAGGCCCTCGAGCCGCCCCTCGGTGCCGCTGTCCGGCGCGCCGCGTCGGTAGCGCTCCACATCATCGGTGCGGTGCAGCAGGTCCGGGAGACGGTAGCCGCGGAGCCGTTCGAGTTCGGCGCGCCGCTCGGCGAGCGCGTTGGCGGTGACGGCCCGGCCGGCGTCCAGGGCGGCAAGCTCGGTGAGATCGAGGTCGAAGACCGCCGCTGCCTCGGGCAGCCGTCCCGCGGCGACGTGGGCCGCGGCCAGGGTGAGCAGGCGCCGGCGCAGCACCGCGAAGGCGGCCATCGCGTCGCTGCGCAGGTCCTCGCGTGCGCCCATCGCCCGGGACGCCTGCCACCACAGCGGCCACACCGCGCGTGCCCGCAGGGGCAGCGGCGCAGGCTCGGCCAGTGCACGGCCGTGGACCACGGCCTCGAGCAGGGGGGTCGGGTCCTCGGCGTAGCGGGGCCGGGCGACGTCGGACTCGTAGATACCCCGGTGCCCGTGGCGGGCGAGCACGGCGGCCAGGGCCCCGTCCACCTCGGCATCGCCGGTGGGGCTCCTGCCGGCCACCAGCGCCGCGCGGGCCTCCGGGCGGGTGTCGAGCAGTCGACGCACCTCGTCGAGCTCCTCCCACAGCCGGGTGGCGGCGGTGCGCTGGTGCGTGTGGAGCACGGCGGCGACCCCCAGGGCGTCGAGCACCGCGAGCGGACCGCTGATGGCCGTGGACAGGGCGAACATGCCCGTGATCAGCTCCACGGTGCAGTCTCGCAGCCGGTCCGCCACCGCGACCAGGTCGCGGCCCGGCGCGCTCGCCAGCGCCGCGAGCCGGGTCGCGGTGCGACGGCCGTTGCCCACCGCCCGCAACTGGTCGAGGCCCATCGCCACCAGGCGCGGGCTCTTGGTGAGCAGCCGCAGGGGCGCGACGCCCACGTCCACTTCGTCCTGACCGCCCATCGAACGGGTCACGAAGGCCGTGGGCAGGCCCAGCACGCGCATCGTGTCCGTGAGCAGGGACAGGTTGAGCACCGGCCGCCCCAGCACGACCTCCACGAAGGGGCGGTCGGCCGGCAGCGACGGATCGAAGCCTCGCCAGTAGCCGAACAGCTCCCCCGCAGCGTCCGCCAGGACCGAGGTGGTCAGCCGCGAGGGCAGATCCGGGAGGATCTCGCGGTGGTTGGCGAGGGTCAGCGCCTCGTCCCGGCGGGGTGGGGCGGTGATCGGACGAACCTGCAGGAGCCAGCAGCAGCTGCCGTCATCGGCCCACTCGACGTCCCAGTCACCCGGACCGAGGACCCGACGGACCCCCCGGAGCAGGTCCTGGAGCCGACCGCGCCACCCCGCAGCGGTCCGTTCTCCCCGCATGCACACCGCCAGTCGCTCCCGGGTCCCCGTGATCTGGCCCGCCAGCAGCCGGTCACCGAGCCCGGCGGTGTGGTCGACCAGGTCATCCTGGAAGCTCACCTGGGTGAAGGCCACACCCGCACGCGCCGCCGGCACCATGGCCAGGAGCAGCAGGTCTCGGCGTCGAGGTGGCGGGTCGGTGTCCTCGGCCGAGGCCAGCACCGCCCCGATCGCCGTGGCCAGCGCCCGAGGATCGTCCAGGGGCACGTCGAGGTGGGACGTGAACGCTCCTGCGAGGCTGGTGCCGGCGGTGTCCTCCCCGGCGAAGGCCGAGCGGACGGCCACCCGGGCAGTGGGCAGGACGCCGCGCCCCGGGCGGCGGCGCGGGGTCGCGCGGCCGGCGGTACCGGCCCGCAGGTGC
>SKTN01000313.1 GCA_007117945.1 Nitriliruptoraceae bacterium
CCGCCTCGTAGGTCCACGCCGGTGCACCGTCACGGAAGTGGCGGATCCAGTTGTTGGGCGGCCCACCGTCGGGGGCGGGATCGCGCCAGACGTACCAGTCGCGCTTCGGTGCGTCCCGGGAACCGGTCGCGTCCTGGAACCACGGGTGCTGGTCGGAGGTGTGGTTGGGCACGTAGTCGAGCCAGACCTGCAGCCCCCGGGCGTGCGCGGCGGCGAGCAACTCGTCCAGGTCCGCCGGGGAGCCGAACAGCGGGTCGACGTCGGTGTGGTCGGCGACGTCGTAGCCGAAGTCGTGCATCGGGGAGCGGTAGATCGGTGACAGCCACACCACGTCCACCCCGAGCCAGGCGAGGTGGTCGAGCCCCGCGGTGATCCCGGCGAGGTCGCCCACCCCGTCACCCGAGGTGTCACGGAAGGAGCGGGGGTAGATCTGGTAGACGACGCCATCGAAGGCACCGCTCGCCCGCTCAGCCATCCTGCTCCCCCCGGTGCGGCCAGCTGCGCCGTCCTTCGCCGCGGACCGCGCTCTTGCGCTGCTCACGGAACCACACGAAGGCAGCGGTGATCCAACAGCTCATCGCGCCCCCGAAGGCGGCCGTGCCCATGAACAGGAAGGAGACGGCGTAGTCACCACCGAACAGCACGCCGATGAGGAACACCCCGGTCAGGGCGAAGGCCACCCCGCCCCACACGGCGAAGGGGCGGACGACGGCCATGCCGCTGGCACCACGACGGTGCACGGTGAAGATGGCCGCCAACGGCGGGCCGAAGAGCAGGATCAGCAGCATCGTGGGGCCTTCAGGGGGCCGCAGGCGGGGGGCCTGGACGCCGGGCGGCGACGGTAGGCCCTCGCGGCGACGGGTGCAGGCCGGCGGACGCCTCCCCGGCGGCGGGACCTTCGGACCTGACGTCCCGGGCACGGCGATGGGAGGCTCGGCACGGAGCCGAACCCAACGCACCACCCGACCCGTGCCGCCGACGCCCGTGCATCGGCGGACGACCCGTGCGGAGAACCGCCGTGAACGCCGTGAACGCACCGAACCTGCTCGTCGTCTACCACAGCGTCGACGGCCACACCGCCCGAATCGCCGAGCGCATCGCCCAGCAGCTGCGCACCGGTGGCGCCATCGTCTCCGTCGCCGAGGCCTCCGTCGCCCCCTCCCCCGCCAAGTTCGACGTGGTCGTGGCCGGTGACCCGATCCACGCCGGGCAGCACACCAAGGAGCTGACGGCCTACCTCACCGAGCACGCCGCAGCGCTGCGCCAGGTCCCCGTGGCCCTGTTCCAGGTGTCTCTGACCTCGGCGGACCGCGACCCCGAGCACCAGGCCACCGCCGGTGGGTACGTGGAGCAGCTGACCTCCGCGACCGGTCTGGAGCCACGGTTGGTGGCACGGTTCGCGGGTGCCCTGCGCTACACCGCCTACGGCCGGCTCAAGCGGGCTTTCATGCGCCGCATCGCGGCTTCCGGTGGACACGCAACGGACACCTCGATCGACCACGTGCTGACCGACTGGGACGAGGTGGACGGCTTCGCCAACGACATCCTCCAGCTCACCCGGTCGCTGGCAATCTGAGCCGCACCTCGAGGCCCCCGCCGGGGGCCTCGGCCAGCCGCATCGCCCCACCGTGCGCGGCGATGATCCGGCGGCAGATCGCCAGGCCGAGCCCCGCCCCGGGCCGCCCCCGTGCATCCTCGCCCCGCCCGAAGGTCTCCAGGGCGGCCTCACGGCGATCGGCGGGGATGCCGTCGCCGTTGTCGCGGACCAGGACCTCCACCTGCCCGGCGATCACCTTCGTCGCCGTCACGGTGATGGCCGGTGCGCGCTCCTCGGGCACATGGATCAGGGCGTTGGTCACCAGGTTCTGGAACACCGACGCGAGCCGGTCCCGGTCACCGAGCACCGTCGGCAGCGGCGCATCCTCGACCATCACCCGTGCGCCGCGTGCGGCGATGTCCTCGGACAGCGCGCCGCGGACCTCCTCGATGACCTGCTCGAGGTGGACGGGGACCGGCTCACCGACGATCCGCCCGCTACGGGCGTGGGACAGCAGGCCGTCGACGAGGTCGATGGTGCGGTCCACCGTGGCCAGGGTCCGCTCGAGCAGCTGCTCCGCGTCGGCCGGACCGACCCGGTCGTCGCGCACCATCGCCAGCATCCCACGCACCGTGGCCAGTGGGCTACGCAGGTCGTGGGAGACCGTGCCGGCGAAGCGCTGGAGCTCCTCGTTGGTGACCGACAGCGAGGCGATCACCCGCTGCACATCGGCCTGGCGGCGGCGGTACTCCGCGTTGGCCAGCAGCTCACCGAGCACCTGCAGCAGCTGCAGGTCCCGCTCGTTCCACCGACGCGGCGCCGCCACGGAGTCGAACCCGGCGAAGCCGATCAGCTCCCCGTGGTCCCACAGGGGCACGGTCACCAGGGTCTGGATCCCCTGCGCCTCCAGGCGCGCCCGCCAGGGCGCGTCACGGGGCAGCTGCGCCACGTCCGGCACGTGGCGGGGCCGGTTGGCGACGTGTGCCTCGAACTGGTCGGGGATGGCGGCGAAGGGGATGTCCTGTTCCCGGTCGATCGCCGGCTCGATCCCCGGTGCGCACCACTCGTGGGTGTTGGACACCGTCCGCCGCCGGTGGTCGTAGCGGAACAGGTACGCGCGGCTCACCCCGCCGAACCGACCGACCTCGGCGAGGGCGTGGTCGATCGCGGTGTCGAGCTGCTCCGAGGGGATGTTGACGAAACCGATGGCCAGGCGCAGGAGGAGGTGCTCGAGCCCGTCACCCTCGAGGTCAGCCCGCCGTCCACCACCGTCCTCACCGAGATCGGGGCGGGCGTGCGAGCGCGCGGCGTCATCCTCGGTCGTCATCGCTCGTCCCCCCAGACGCAACACCGTGAGGCGGGCCCATCTGGACCTGAACGGCGCCGCAACACACCACCGCCTCACTGCTGCAAGTGTAGGTCGCGCCTGCGACACGCAGTGGTGCCCCACCCGCGCTGCGGTGCCGTTCCGCCCTGCGGTGGCGGACCTGCCCCGTGCTGCACGAAGTCTCGGATACGAGACTTCGTGCAGCAGCCCGAGGGTGCGTGGCCGGGACGGCGCCCCCGGCGCCACCGATCGGCGCAGCCAGCACCGGGGGTTGGGACCGCCACCCCGAGGTCTGGCAGGCTGCCACCACGTCTGGTCCTGGATCCTGGCCGCTGCAGCGGAGGACACGTGGCACACCTCGGCAGCACCACCCTGTGGCAC
>SKTN01000254.1 GCA_007117945.1 Nitriliruptoraceae bacterium
ATCTTCCTCGGGTTCCTGCTGCTGGCCTCACAGGTGCTGGTCCACCTCTACGCCACCTCGACGGTCACCGCCGTCGCCTTCGACGAGGCCCGGCGGGCGAGCACCGACGGCGGCGAGTGCGGCGGGGTGGAGGGACGGGTCCGCGAGCGACTCGGCACCTGGGGTGCGGGTCCCGAGGTGGAGGTCAGCTGCACGCAGGGGGCCGTGGGCGCGACCACGGTGCGCATCGCCGGGCCGTCGCCGGCGCGGGCCCTGCGGATCTTCCGCACCGACGTCGCCGATCGGATCGACCGCGCGGCCACCTTCCGTACCGAGGAGGCCGTGGGAGCCGGACCGTGACGCCGCGGGGGGCACTGCAGGGTGCAGCAGGGTCGCCCCGTGACCGTGGGGTCGGCGAGCGGGGCATGGTCGCGGGCCTGGAAGCCCTGGCCTTCGGGGTCCTGGTGTTCGTGTTCGGCACCCTGACCGTGCTGCACGGCTGGGCCGTGGTCGACGCCCGCTTCGCCACCTCCGCCGCAGCGCGCGAGGCGGTGCGTGCCGTGGTCCTCGCGCCGGCGGAGGCCACCCCCGGCGAGCTGGAGGCGTTGGCGGGGTCCGCGGCCGCCCAGGCCTTCGACGCCCACGGCTACACCGCCGAGCCCGTGCTGATCGACGCGCAGCTCGCCCGGGCCCGGTGCGCCACCGTGGCGGTCACCGTGGAGGTGCAGGTGGCGGCCACGATCGTCCCCGGCATCGCCGGGTCGGCGAGCTACCCCGTGCGCGCCAGCTACGCCGAGGTGGTGGACCCCTTCCGCGCGGGTCTCGGGGCGGCGGACGGACTCCTGGCCTGCCGGAGCGGGGGGTTGTAGGACGGTGACCGGGCGGCTGCTGCGACGGCTTCGCCGCTGCGAGGCGGGCAACACCCTGGTGCTGTTCCCCGCGGCGGTACTGATCGTGCTCGGGCTCGGCGCCCTCGCCCTCGACAGCGCCACGGTGTTCCTGGGACAGCGCCGCCTGGTGGATGTCGCCGCGGCCGTCGCCAACGACGCCCTGGCCGCGGTGGATCCCGACGCCTTCTTCGCCCAGGGGGCCGGTGGGTCCCAGGTGCCCCTGGACCCGGATCTCGCGCAGCAGCGGTTGGCGGCGATCGTCGCTGCCCAGGTCCCCGACCGTTCCCTGGAGGAGCTCGGCTGCGCCTTCGAGGAGCTCTCGCCGGGGCCGCCCACCCGGGCCGTGGTCCGCTGCACGGCCAGGGTGCGACCGATCCTGGCCCCGGTGTGGCCCGGTGCGCCAGAGGTCCGTTCCATCCGGGCACGTGAGGTCGCCGTGGGTGTCCAGGAGTAGGGGCCGCCCCGCGCCGGTCCCGCGCGCCGGCCACCCCCGGGGATCGGCGGCCCCGGTCCGGGCAGCGCCGGCCGGCAGCTACGGCGTGGGGCGGTCCAGGCGCTGCCGCTCGATGCCCTGCCGGTCGATGCCCTGCTGATCGACGCTCGCGCGGGAGCTACCTGGCTGCACGCCGAGGTGGGCGAGAGCGCCGTCGGCGTCGGTCAGCGCGTCGATCGTGCCGCGCTCGGCGAGCAGGGCGCGGTCAGCGAGGGCGCGTAGCTCCTCGGGATCGTGGGTGACGAACAGTGTCGGCACGCCCGCACGGTCGACGAGCTCGCGGACCAGGGTGCGCAGTCGGCGGCGCACGGTCAGCTCGAGGGCGTTGAAGGGCTCGTCGAGGAGCAGGAGCTGCGGCGCGCCGGCCAGCGCCCTGGCGAGGGTGACGCGCTGGCGTTGGCCGCCGGAGAGCTCCTGGGGCCGCCGTGCCGCCAGCTCCGCGGCGCCGACCTGGTCCAGGAGCTCCTCCGCCTGCGCCCGACGCTGTGTCCGGTCGCCCTCGCGGACCGCGAGCGCGACGTTGGCGTGGACGCTGCGGTGGGGGAGCAGGAAGGGCTGCTGGAACACCATGCCGATGCGCCGCTGGTGGGCGGGCACGTGGACCTTGGCCGCGACGTCGTCGAACACCGTGCCGTCCAGGGCGATCCGTCCCTGCAGGGGGTGGTCGAGCCCGGCGAGCAGCCGCAGCAGCCGGGTCTTGCCGGCGCCCGAGGGGCCGAACAGCACGCTCAGGCCGCTCGGCAGCTCGAACCGGGCGTCGAGGTCGAAGTCCCCGATGCGGTTGTGGACGTCCACCTGCAGGCTCACAGCGCCGGCCCTTCGAGCCGACGGACACCGAGCAGGACCACGATCGCGACGGTGGCGAGCACCGCGGCGAGCACCCCCGCGGTGGCGTAGTCGAAGGCCTGGACGCGGTCGTAGACCGCGATCGGCATGGTCTGTGTGCGGCCGGGGATGTTGCCGGCGACCATGATCGTGGTGCCGAAGTCCCCCAGGGCGCGGGCGAAGGCCAGGGAGATCCCCGCGATGATCCCGCGGCCGGCCAGGGGCAGGGTCACAGTGACGGCCAGGCGGGTGCCGTGGATGCCCGCCACCCGGGCGGCCTCCTCGTAGCCGGCGTCGACGGCGTTGATCGCCGCGGTGGCGGTCCGCAGGCAGTAGGGCAGGCTGGCGATCGCGGCCGCGATGACCGCGGCCTGCCAGGTGAAGACCAGCGGCTGGCCGAAGACCGCCTCGTAGGCCCGCCCGACGGGTGAGTTCCGCCCGATGGCCACCAGCAGGTAGTACCCGAGCACCGTGGGCGGGAGCACGATCGGCAGGCTCGCGACCGCCTCGATCAGCCCGCGGCCCGGGAAGCGCCACCGGGCGAGTGCGTAGGCACCCGTCACGCCGACGACGGTGGTGATGAGCGTGGCGATGGACGCCACACGCAGCGACAGCAGCAGGGGGAACCAGTCGATCTCACCCATCGGTGGGCACACCGCTGGGGTCCTCACCGGGCAGCAGGAAGCCGAAGCGCCGCATGACCTCGCGGCCCTGTTCGGAGGAGATGTGGTCGATGAAGCGTTCGGCCAGCGCTGCGCGGTCGGGGTCCTCGGCCACCACGACCAGCTGCTGCTGCAGCGGCTCGTGCAGGTCATCGTCGAGCAGCACCCACCTGCCCTCACCGGTCTCGTCGGCAGCGAGTGCGAGGGACAGGGCGACGATGGCGGCGTCGGCGTTGCCGCTGGCCGCCAGCCGCTGGGTGTCAGCGACGTTCTCGCCGTACACCAGCGCGGGCTCGATGCTCGACCACAGCCCGGCCGCCTCGATCGCCTGCCGGGCAGCGAGGCCGTAGGGGGCGTGCTCGGGGTTGGCGATCGCGATGCTGGTCACCGCCGG
>SKTN01000332.1 GCA_007117945.1 Nitriliruptoraceae bacterium
CACCGGTTGATCACCGAGGTGAGCGCGGTGCGGAACCCCTCCTCGTGGGTACCGCCCTCGTGGGTGTTGATCGTGTTGGCGAAGGACAGGATGGAGTCGTTGAAGTCGTTGATCCACTGCACAGCGACCTCCAGGGACTGGGCACCGTTGGGGCCCACCTCCTCGGCCTCGAAGTGGATCGTCGGGTGGAGCCCGTCCTTGGCCTTGGTGGTCCGGATGTGGTCGACGAAGTCGCGCAGGCCACCCGGGGCGTGGAACTCCTGGACCCGTGGCGGCTCCGGGTGGTCCTCGAACTCCCGGTGGTCGGTGAGCACGATCCGCAGTCCGGCGGTCAGGAAGGCGGTGTCGCGCAGGCGGCGCGCGATGGTCTCGATCGAGAAGTCGACACCTTCCTCGAAGACGTCCGGGTCGGGCCAGAAGCTGATGGTCGTGCCCGTCGGGCCGTCGCTGTCACCGACGCGTTCGATGGGCCCGTCGGGCACCCCACGCTGGTAGGTCTGGCGGTACCGACCGCCGTCACGCACCACCTCGGCGAGCAGGCGTTCCGACAGCGCGTTGACCACGGAGATGCCGACCCCGTGGAGACCACCGGAGACGGCGTAGGCCTGGGAGTCGAACTTGCCGCCGGCGTGCAGGACGGTGAGCACGACCTCGAGGGCGGAGCGTCCCTCCTTCTCGTGGAGGTCGACGGGGATGCCCGATCCGTCGTCGCTGACGCGGAGCCCACCGTCGCGGAGCAGCTCCACCTCGATGTGGGTGCACCGTCCCGCCAGGGCCTCGTCGACGGAGTTGTCCACGACCTCCCACACCAGGTGGTGCAGCCCCCTGGCGCCGGTGGATCCGATGTACATCCCCGGACGGCGGCGGACCGCCTCAAGGCCCTCCAGCACGGTGATGTTCTTCGCGCTGTAGGTGCCGTCGCCTCCGGCTGCCCCCACGTCGCCATCGGGTCCGGGGACATCCTGGGCAGCAGCCACGGGCGACCTCTCCTGTCGGGGGCGGCGCGGTGCGCGCCGGTAGCGAGCGCTGCGCACACGGGCAGCGGTTACAGGATCGACCGTGGGGCGCTCAGGACGACAGCCTAGCAGCGCACGACTGGCTCGGAGACGAGCCGTGACCGCCTGTGGATAGACCAACCCCTTCCAGGCTGGGTGGAGTACCCCTGGAAGGACGGGGCCTCTCACGCGACCTGGAGCGCTGCCGACTACCCGGCCCGTCGCGGGTCAGCCCGTGGCGGCGAGCTGGCCGAGCTGGTCGAACTGCTCGGGGTCGATCATCCCGGAGGCTCGGAAGACGACCTCGCCCTCCTCGCTGATGACCACCCACGAGGGCGTGGCCTGCAGTCCGTAGGTCTGGAAGGAGCTGGAGTTCACGTCGTCGACCAGCACCTCGCCGGTGTAGCCGGCGTTGGCCAGCCACTCCTGCGGCGGCCAGTTCTGCCGGGAGTCGTCCATGTTGGTCGAGACCAGCACCAGGTCAACGCCCTCGGGTGGCCCCCCGGCCTCCTGCCAGGCGACCACCTCCGGCAGCTCGGCGTCACAGGCCGGGCACCAGGAGGCCACGAAGCTGACGACCTGAGCACCGTCGCCCACGGTGATCGGGTTGCCGTCGAAGTCGGCGCCCTCGATCACCGGCGCGCTCATGCCCAGCGCGGGGTCCTCGCCGCCCTCGGGGATGGGGGGCAGGGCGTCACCCTCGATCTGGGGGCTGCCGGCGATCTCGCTGAGCCGGACGCGATCGTCGGTCTCACCGACGGTGACCACGGCGACCACCACGATGATCAGCAGCACGACCAGTCCCACGCCGCCGTAGATCAGGCGCTGACGCTGGGACTCGGCGCGACGCTGCGCCTCCTTCTCCTTGCGGCGCGCTTCGGCGCGGGCGTTGGGCGTCTGGGTTGCCACGATCAGGCTCCCTGCTCGAGGTTACGGTCGTGCGGTGCGGTGGGATCGAACCGATGCGGTGGGGCGGGATCAGGGGCGGCGTGCCGCCAGCGTCAGGACGCTGATGGCCGCGAAGGCGATCAACGCCATCGTCGGCAGGGTCAGGAAGCCGAGCTCCTCGACCCAGATGATGGTGCAGGGTGCCGTATCGTCGCACGGCCCGCCCCACCCCGGGTTCTGCTCGATCAGGATGTGCCAGATCGAGATCGCCCCCCCGATGGCGGCCAGGGGCACGGCGGTGCGCCAGACCTGTCGGTCGCCGCGCACCGCGGCGATACCCACCACGAGCACCAGGGGGTACATCGCGATGCGCTGGTACCAGCACAGCGCGCAGGGCAGGTAGCCCGCGACCTCGGAGAGCAGCAGCGAGCCACCCGTCGCCGTCGCCGCGATCGCCGTCGCCAGGGGCAGGGCCACGTCGTCGCGCAGCCAGTCCGGCACCCGTCCCCGTACCAGGGCGACGGTGGTGGCCACCGTCACCACGATGGCGACGACGGCGAGCAGGCCGAAGGCCCGTTCGGCGATGGCGATCACGAGGGTTCCTGGGTTCCGGTCAGGGTGCCTACCACGACCCGGATGTCGCGGACGGTGCCGGCGCCGAGCACCTCACCTGCGCTGCGCAGCAGGTCCGGTGTCAGGTAGTGGAGCTGGGTCGCCCACACCTGGCTCTCGGCACGGATCACCAGGGTGCCACCTGCCACGCGGACCGGCTCGCAGCGCGCGGCCAGGGCCTGACCGACGATCTGCTCCCAGTGGGTGAACACGCGGGCACCACGCAGACGGTCCCCCCAGCCCTGGCGGGCCACGAAGCCGTCGAGGGCCGCACCGAGGCTGCTCGGTGGCTGGACCCGTTGGAGCCCGTCGCTGTCGGGGTCCGGGGCCGTCCAGTCGTCATCGTCGGGGGGTGCCGGGTCATAGCTGCGCCGCTCGATGGCCGCACGACGACGCGCGTCGGCACGACGACGACGGGCGTAGACGTGCTCGTCACGGTCGCTGTGCCGCGCACGGCGCGGATCGCTGGTACCGGAACTCACGGCTGCGACACCTCCTGCCGGGGCACCAGGGTGCTGACCCGGTCGGCGATGCGCACGTCGATGCGGTGGCCCTCGAGGGGGACGTCCTCCTCCACCGCCGCGGTGACCAGCACCTGGTCGAAGCGTTCGCAGGCGCGCGCCAGCCGGTCACGCCGGGTGGTGTCGAGCTCCGCGAAGACGTCGTCGAGCAGGACCACGGGCCGATCCCCCACCTCCGCGAGGACCGCGAAGGTGGCCAGCTTCAGCGACAGCGCCAGGGACCA
>SKTN01000166.1 GCA_007117945.1 Nitriliruptoraceae bacterium
GCGCGGCCAGCACGGGCGTCGTTCCGACAGCTCGGTTGACAGCCAACTCGTCTGGAACGCTCTGGACGGTGCTGGACCTCGGTGGAGCGTCGCCCCTGGTCAGGGCCGGTTTGGTGGACCGCCGTGACTGCGGCCTGCCTGATGCTCCGATGGTGGACATGGCTCCTCCTTGGAAACCAAGGTTAGGAACCTCCACCAGACCCAGGGTGGATCATTCACTCCCGGCGCGCGGCCAGGACCAACCTCGCCCCGTTGCAGCCGTAGATCGCCACCACGCGGTCGTCCGGGGCCTGCCGGGCAGCACCTCATGTCATCGGCTGGTCCAGACGGCACCGGTGGTGGAACCGTCGCCGGCGCCGACCTCGCCGATAGCGACGAGGCCGTGCGGCCCGACGGTGATCGAGGTCACAGAGGTGTGTCCATCACCGGAGAAGGTCTCGTCCGCGTCCACCCGTCGGGTCCAGTCGCGGCCGTCGGGTGAGGTCCACACCGCCGCGGGTGACCACTGCGGGTCATCGAGGTGGTGGGAGTGGGTGGTACCCACCGCTGGCCATCGGGCCCGTCGGTGGCGCCGGCGGCGACCACCTGACCATCGTGGATAGCGACCGTCGAGAGGTAGCCCCAGGCGGCAGCGTCCTCCTGCGGTGTGAGCTCGATCGGGGGCCAGTCCGCACCGTCCTTCGACCGCCAGGCCGCGAGGTACTCGGGGGCACCGGCAGGCCCGCCGCGCTCGATCCCCGCCGCGACGTAGCCCGGTCCGCCAGGCGAAGGCGTAGTACCCGGCCATCGCCATCGCCGGCCACCCACGCCAGGGCAGCACGACCCGCCCCGAACACCTCGAGCCAACAGCGACCTCCGACCTCGACGATGCCACCGCAACGGAGCCCACGGAATGGGGGAACACCCCTACGTCGCCCCGGTCCCAGCCGGCCGGCAACCCGCTGCCCCGTCCTGGACGACACGGCACGCGTCGTGATCGGTGACCGGGCATGGATCGGGCGTACTGCGCTCTCCGGGAGCCAGATCCATGCCCGGCGGTGTGCCACCCCGTCGTCGGGAACGTGTCTGCGCGCTACCTCGCGACGGCGCGCTCGTGGGCGCTCCGACCCGGGCTCAGCGGATCTGGCCGCGGATCTCACCGCCTGGGAACTGGGAGGTGTGGACGTTGACGTAGGTCTGGCCGCCCTCCAGCAGTTCGACGAGGTCCGAGAGGGCGTCACCGGCGAACTGGCCGACGAGGTCCCCCTCCGTGATCGTGCCCTGGGCGAGGATGCCGTTGAAGCGGCCCGGTATGAGTTGGGCCGGCGGGTCGTTCGGATACAGCCACGCGATGACCGGACCGTTGGCGCCGGCCGGCGCCACGTGGATGTGCGCCTGGGTCACGTTGTGGATGTTGGCGACGATGAGGCGGTAGTCGATCGACGTACCGTCCGCGCTGAGCTGGAACACGGCTTGTCCACGCGCACGGCTGTCGTTGGTCGGCACCTCCTCGGCGCTGGACAACGGAGCGACGTAGGTCGTGGGCTGGCCGGTCGCGCTGACGGCTGACACCGCCAGCAGGGCCGCCAGCATGAGGACCACGGTTACCGATCGCTGCATCTCGGAGCTCCTCCCTCGGTGTCGGGGCACCAGCTGCCCCGACGGCTCCAACGCTCCGCCGCTTCGACCGCGGCGTCCACGGTTCTGGCGCGGTGCGCGCTGTGGGACCTGCCTGTCGCACGGCCGGATCGCGGGCTGCGAGGGAGCCCCTGCCTGTGCCCCTGCCTGTGCCCCTGCCGCTACAGCCGTGCCGTGCACATCACCCATGGCCCGGCACACGCGAGCCGTGAACCTGCGTGGGTCGACACGGGGCTCGCTCCGCGCGAGACTCGTTTCGCGACCTCAACCGGCCCACGACGAGCGCGGCACCTCTCCAGGGGAACGGGCGCCGTCGAACCGTTCCTACGACCGAGCGTCGCACGCCAGCGCAGGAGGAAGTGCTCGTGCCGATGCCGAGGTGGTGGACGCAGATCAACAAGCGGGTGTTCAACCCCGCGGAGCTCCGGCGGGGCGTTCGGCCGGTCCTGAGCCACGTCGGCCGCACCTCGGGCACCAGCTACCGCACACCCCTCGATGCGCATCCCGTCGACGGTGGCTACGTGTTCATCCTGGTCTACGGTTCACAGTCCGACTGGGTCCGCAACGTCCTCGCGGCCGGACACGCCCGCCTCGCGGTTGACGGGCAGGAGTTCGAGCTCACGGCTCCGCGGGTGATCTCCGACGGGGAAGCATGGCGGGCCATCGGTGAGGGGGTGCAGCGGCCTCCGCGCCTCCTGCGGATCAACGAGTATTTGCGCATGGACCTTGCCGAGGGCTGACGTCCCCGCTGCCGGCAACGCTTGTGGAGATGGGGCGTCGTGCAGCGCACCGCGCATGGTCCGCACGACACCCGTGCTGCCACTCCGTCGGGCTGGGGGCGGGACGCGCGCAGGATCGAGGAGTACGCCCGTCACAACGGGCATGCCGACCTGCTGCGCGAGGCGGTCGAGGGCGAGGTCGGCGAGGAGCGGGAGGTCCGCGGCCTGGCGTGCAGGCGGGACGGGGCATGATCGCGGCGCGAGGCGAGAACCCGGGCCGCCGGGTCAGGGCAAGGTGTCCGTTCCTCGACCGCAAGGTGCTCACCCCATGCCCACACCGCCATCCGCTGCGCGGCGCCGATCCAGCCGGTCGGGCTCCCCCTACGAGGAGGTCTTCGGCTGCAGCCGAGGTGTGCGCGTCGGCGACATCGTGCACATCGCCGGCACCGGCCCGGTGTGGCCGGACGGCGCGTGCGGCCTGCCGCGACGATGGTGATCGTCGCGGGCCTGGTCGATCCTCGCTGGCACGTCGAGGTCGAGGTGGAGGCACTGGTGAGCGGGGAGGGCGTCGATCCCTCGACCGCCGCGGTGTGAGCGACGACGTCTGATCAGATGAGCTGGCCTGGCTGGTCCACGCACGGCGGTCGGGTGGCTGCGACGCCCGGCGAGCGGATGGCCAGGCGACGCGACGAGCTGACCTACAGGGCGACCCTGAGCAGGAACAGGGCCCAGTGCCACAGGGAGCCGAGCAGGACCAACGCAGCCACGCCCCGCGCCAGCGGAGGCTGCACCCAACGCCGGCGCGCTACGCCTGCGGCAGCGATCGGACGAGGTCGGTGGGGCCCTGCGGACATGGCGAGGCCAGCAGCGGCTGGCGAGAGCGCACACCGGGTCCC